>DASQIG010000313.1:0-4208 GCA_035631735.1 Burkholderiales bacterium
CCGGCAACGGCGCTCGCGGCGTGGGCCGTAGGCACGGGGTGGCTGGTCCTGTACATCATCCTCGAGCGCTTCGACCCGTATTGGGGGGAAGAACCCGTCGACTGGATACAGGCGGCGAGCGCCGTCGCGGTGCTCGCCTGCTATCCGCTCCTGAGGAAATGGTTCACCGCCTGGCTGGCCAAGCGGCGTTCCGGAGAGCGAGATGCTTTGTGAGACTGCGCAATAGTCGCTGGACGGCGCGCGGGCGGGACGCCTACATTTGCGCCGTCGCCGCCACCGACAAACCCGGCGGTGACCACAGGCCCGGCGAGGCTCCAACCCTCAACCGGGCTTTTTCATTTCAGCGATTGCCTGGCGCGCGTGATGACCTGGTCGAGCGCGAGCGCCGCGAGATCCATTTCCTCCGTCGTGATCTCGAGCGAAGGCGCGAGCGTGATGACGTTCTTGTAGTAGCCCCCGATGTCGAGGACCAGGCCCAGCGTGCGCGAGCCGATGGCGAGATCGCCCTCGAGCCCGAGCTGGAACATGCGATCCGCAAGGCGCCGGCTCGGCGTGTAACCGTCCGCCTCGCACATCTCCATGCGCAGCGCGAGCCCCAGGGCGTCGACTTCGCCGATCTCGCGATGTCTTGCCTGCAGCTCGCGCAGCTTGCCGAGGAAGTAGGCGCCTTTGCGCGGGACTGATGTCTCGTAGTCGCCGCGCGTGAGGATGCGCATCACCGCGAGGCCGGTCGCCGTTCCGAGGGTATTGGAAGAGAACGTGGAGTGCGTCGAGCCCGGGCCGAACACGCCGGGATGGATCAGCTCCTCGCGCGCCCAGATTCCCGACAGCGGGTTGAGGCCGTTGGTGAGCGCCTTGCCGAACACGATGATGTCCGGCTGCATGTCGAAGTGCTCCATCGCCCACATCCTGCCGGTGCGATGGAAGCCCATCTGGATCTCGTCGTCGACCACCAGGATGCCGTGCTCGCGGCAGATCTTCGCCAGCCGCTTGAAATAGTTCTTCGGCGGGATGACGTAGCCGCCCGTGCCCTGCACCGCCTCGACGAACAGCGCGCCGAACTCCGCGCGCCTGGTCTTCGGGTTCCACGTGCCGGTGTACTCGTGCTCGAAGCGCCGCTCGAACTCGGCGATGCATTCATCCTCGGTCTTTTGCGCATCGCCGCGATGGACCGAGCGGAACGGATAGGGATACGGGATGAATTCCGCGCGGTCGGCGAATTCGCCGAAGGCTTCGCGGTAGCGGTAGGAAGACGTGATCGCCGAGGCGCCGAGCGTGCGGCCGTGGTAGCCGCCCTGGAAGGCGAGCATGCGGCTCCTGCCGGTGTGCTTGCGCACCAGCTTCAGCGCATCCTCGATCGCCTGCGAGCCGCCGACGTTGAACTGCACGCGGCCCTTCATGCCGAAGCCGCGCTCGATGCTTTCGCAGATCAGCTCGGCGAGCTCGATCTTCTCGCGATGCAGATACTGGCAGGCGAGCTGCGGCAGCTTGTCGAGCTGCGCGCGCAGCGCCTTGCTCACCGCCGCATTGGCGTAGCCGAGGTTCACGGCCGAGTACCACATCTGCAGGTCGAGATACTGGCGGCCGTGTAAATCGTACAGATAGCTGCCTTCGCAGCGCTCGAAGATCTTCGGCGTTTCCGCGTAGTGCACGGTGTCGCCGTGCGAGCAGTAGCGGCTCTCCCTTTCGAGCAACTCGCGCTCTTCATCCGCCGCCGGGGAAGCTTTCAATGTAGTCAGGACTTTAGCCACTGAATTAGTTCATGTTGAATGTTAAGATGCCGAGGGTATCACGCGATTTCATTGTCGAAGCGCCAGCAGCGACGCAAGTTTCAGAGAAGCGAGAGATGACCATCGAATGGGCTTTGCTCAAGCCCGCCGGGACGCTTGAGCCTGTTGACCGCGGCATCTTCCTCCGGGGAGAGGGACGCTGCCGCGTCATGCTGCTGCATGGCCTGACCGGCACGCCGACCGAGCTCGGCTACGTCGCGCATGCGCTGCGCAGCCGCGGCCGCTTTCACGTGAGCTGCCCGCGCCTCGTCAATCACGGACAGCCGATCGGCGTGCTCGCGCGCACCACGTGGCGCGAGATCTACCAGTCGGCGAAGGACGCGTTCCTGGAAGCGCGCGACGCTGCGAGCGCCGAGCGCGTGCCGCTGGTCATCGGCGGCCTGTCGATGGGTGCGAACCTGGCGCTGATGCTCGCCGCGGAGTTCGCCGGCGATGTCGCCGGCGTCGTGTGCCTCGCGCCGACGCTGTTCTACGATGGCTGGAGCGTGCCGTGGTACCACCGGCTGATCGGGTTCGCGCACTACACCGGGCTCAAGAACTTCACCTATTTCCGCGAAGGCGAGCCGTTCGGCCTCAAGGACGAAGCGCTGCGGGCCAAGGTCGCCGAGCAGTACGGCAAGATGAGCCTGCGCGACTCGAGCGGCGCCGCCACCTCGGGCTACTCGCACTTTCCGGTGCGGCTGTTCTGCGAGATGAGCCATCTGATCCGCAAGTGCAAGCAATCGCTCGCGCGCGTCGCCGCGCCGGTGCTCGTGGTGCAGGCCGAGCACGACGACGTCACGAGCCCGCGCAACGCCCAGTACATCCTCGGGCGCGTCAGCTCCGAGCGGCGCGAGCTTCTTTTACTGAAAAACTCCTACCACCTGGTGGCCGCCGACCTCGAGCGCTCGCTGGTGGCGGAACGGCTGCAGACATTCTGCGGCTCACTGGCGGTGCCCGCGGGCAAGCGCATGGAGGTCGTGCGTGCTGCATAAGCTCGCCCTGTTCTTCGATTTCGACAACACGCTCACCGACGGCGACCTGCTCGATCAGCTGATCGAGGTCTACTCGCCGAACGAAGCCTGGCGCGACTGGGAGCACGCCTGGGCCACGGGTCATCTCCCGGCGCGCGAATGCCTGCGGCTGCAGGTCGAGAACATGCGCGTGTCGCGCGCCACGCTCTTCGAGCACCTCTCGCACGTGCGCATCGACCCGGTGTTCCCGACGATCGTCGAGTGGGCCCGGGCGCACCAGGTGCCGGTGAACATCGTGAGCGACAGCTTCCTGCCGCTCATCACCCAGGTGCTGGGCGCGAACGGCATCGAGGGCATGCGGATCTTCGCCAACGATCTCGCGTTCGTGGCGCCCGATCGCCTGGTTCCCGGTTTCCCGTACTGCGATCCGGCGTTCGAGCGCTCGGCGAACGCCAAGGCGCGCCATCTTGCCGCCTGGCGCGGCCGGCGCATCGTCTTCGCCGGCGACGGCCACTCCGACCTCGACGCGGCGCTCGCCGCCGACGTGGTGTTCGCCAAAGCGACGCTCGCGCGCGAGCTCGACGAGCGTGGCGTCTCCTTCTATCCGTTCGAGACGCTCGAGCCGGTGCTCGCCTTCCTCGAGACCATGAGCGCCGCGATGGCGGAGCCGGTGGTCCCCACCAAGCCGGTATAGCGTCGTTCCCGCGGACTAGTCGTCGTTCCCGCGGACCTCAGTCGTCGTTCCCGCGAAAGCGGGAACCCAGAATTTTTTTAGAAACTAGACCCCCGCTTCCGCGGGGGCGACACAAAGAGTGTCGTTCCCGCGCACCTCGTCGGCGTTCCCGCGCACCTCGTCGTCGTTCCCGCGAAAGCGGGAATCCAGAATTTTTTTAAAAATGGGCCCCCGCTTTCGCGGGGGAGACGCCTTTAAACCTCAGGATGGGCGCGGACGAACCGCGCGAGATCGTCGTCGAGCGTGGCCCAGTCGATGCGCCGGGCGGCCAGGCGGCCCAGTGCGTGGATCGCGCGATTGCGATGCGCGCAGTAATTGGTGAGCGGCACGAGCCGGTGGCCGGTCTCGATCTTCGGCGCGTAGCCGGTCTGGCCGCTCTGGATCACCGCCGCACCGCGCGCGAGCGCCCAGTCGACCGCCGCGTCCCATAACCGGAAGTAGAGCAGCCACTCCTTCGGCCGCGTGTAGTCGATGCCGAGGAACTTGTTGATGACCTTCGCGCCGACATCGAAGCAAAGCATGAACGCCACCAAGTCACCGGTAGAACGCTCGCGCAGCAGGACGAAGTGCGCCTGCGGCTGCTCCGCGATCAGCTCGAAGAACCGCCGGTTGAGCTTCTCGAACTTGGTGGTCGCCTTCTCGTACGTCTGCCAGAAAAGCGCGAACACCGCGTCGAGCGTGCGCTCATCGGGGCGCTGTAACACCTCGACCCGCACGTCGACGCTCGCCGCG
>DASQIG010000314.1:0-3031 GCA_035631735.1 Burkholderiales bacterium
CGCTCACGCTGGTATCGGCTGCGAGCCGGAAGCGCGCGCGCCGCAGCCGCGCGATGAAGCGCGCGGCGCGCAGGCGCTCGGCGAGCGGGATGCCGCGCGCGGTGAGGAGACCGCCCGCGAGGCCGAACGCACCGCGGCGCAGATGGAAGCTGCCGGCGTAGCGCACTTCGAGCGGCACGCGTAGCAGCGCGTCCGCTGCCACGCCCACCGTGCGCATGAGCTGATAGAGCGCGCTGTAGGCGCCGATCAGGATGTGCTGGCCGTTGTCGAGGGCGTGGCCCCGCGATTCAATGCGCCGCGCGCGGCCGCCCGGCGCGGCGGTCGACTCGAATACGTTGACGCGCACGCCGCGCTCGGCAAGCGACACGGCTGCCGCCATGCCGGCATAGCCCGCGCCCACGATGGCGACACGAGTCGCTACGCTGCGACCCAGGTGCGCCACGCGATCCAGAATTTGCGAAGCGGGGTGAGCGAGGTGCGCTGCGTCAGCACGCGAAAGCCGTCGCGCTGGATCTCCTCGAGCAGCGCGCGGTAGATCGCCGCCATGATGAGCCCGGGGCGCTGCGCGCGCCGGTCGGCCGCGGGCAGTGCGGACATCGCGCTGTCATAGAAGCCGCGGGCCCGATCCGCCTCGAACTTCATCAGCGAGCGGAAAGCGGGCGATTCCCGCGCCTGCAGGAGGTCGGCGGCCGGCACGCCGAAGCGTTGCAGGTCCTCTACCGGGAGGTACACGCGGTTCTTGCGCGCGTCCTCGCCGACGTCGCGGATGATGTTGGTGAGCTGGAACGCGATGCCGAGATGCTTCGCGTAGTCGAGCGTGCGCGCGTCGCGGTAGCCGAAGATGCCGGCCGCAAGCAGCCCGACGACGCTCGCTACGCGATAGCAGTACGCCTCGAGCCCGGTCCAGTCGAGATAGCGCGACTGCTGCAGGTCCATCTGCATGCCGTCGATGATCTCGTTGAGGCGCGTGGCGCTCAGGCCGAACGCGTCGCGGTGCGGCTCGAGGGCGCGCGTCACCGGATGCTGCGGCCGGCCGGCGAAGAGATTCGCCACCTCGGCACGCCACCACGCGAGCTTGGCGGCGGCGACCTGCGGATCCATGCCTTCATCGACCACGTCGTCGACTTCGCGGCAGAAGGCGTAGAGCGCCGTGATGGCGCGGCGCCGCTCGGCGGGCAGGAAGAGGAACGAGTAGTAGAAGCTCGAGCCGCTGGAGGCGGCTTTTTTTTGGCAGTACTCGTCCGGGGTCATGCTGCGCGCAGCAGCACGAGCGGCCAGTCGAAGGCGCCGAGCACCGGCCGGCGGCGAAGGACGTCGAAGTCGACGCGCTCGATTTTCTCGAGGATGCGGAGCCCGCCCTGGATCGTGGCGCGGATCTCGAGCCCGATGCGCCCCGGCAGCGAGCGCGCGAGCGGCTGGCCGCGCAGGATCAGGTCGCGCGAGCGCGCGACCTGGAATTGCATCAGCGCGCGCCATGCGGCATCGCAGCGGCCTTCGGCGATGTGGCGCTCGCTTACGCCGTGGCGCGCCATCTCGTCCTGCGGCAGGTAGATGCGGCCCTTGGCGAAATCGAGCTCCACGTCCTGCCAGAAGTTGATCAGCTGCAGCGCCGTGCACACCGCATCGGAGGCGGCGAGATCAGTTTCAGACGTGCGTTTGAATAAGTGCAGCAAAAGCCGCCCGACCGGATTCGCCGAGCGGCGACAGTAGTCCAGCAACTCCGCGAAGCTGGCGTAGCGCTTTTTGGCTACATCCTGCGCGAACGCGTCGATCAGATCGCCGAATAGTCCAAGAGGCAGGCCGTATTCGCGCACGATTCTCGCCACGTCGCGAAACAGCGGCGCGTCAGGGGTCTCCCCGCTGGCAATGCGCGCGAGCGCGCTCCGGTAGACGCTTAACCTCGAGAGCCGTACATCATCTGCTGCAGCGCCCTCGTCGGCGATGTCGTCGGCGCTGCGCGCGAAGCGATAGATGATCTCGACCGGCGGCCGCAGGCGCCGGGGCAGGAGCAACGATGCGACCGGGAAGTTCTCGTAATGGCCGACCGGCATGGGACCGAAAGGTATAATACGTTGTTTTTTTCGCGCTTTTTGGTTGTTCGAGCGGCGAGGGTGGCGGAACTGGTAGACGCACCAGCCTTAGGAGCTGGCGCCGCGAGGCGTGTGGGTTCGAGTCCCTCCCTTCGCACCAAGGATTGAACAAGGATGGCAAACGTGGAAACGCTAGGCACGCTGGAGCGGCGCGTATCGATGTCGCTGCCCGCAGCGGAGATCGAGCGCGAGATCGACAGCCGGCTGAAGAAGCTCGCGCGCAATGTGAAGATGCCGGGCTTCAGGCCGGGCAAGGTACCGCTCAAGCTCATCGCGCAGACCTACGGTCCGCAGGTGCGCTCGGAAGTGCTGAGCGACGCGGTGCAAAAAGCATTCAGCGATGCAGTGAAGGAGGCGAACCTCAAGGTGGCCGGCTTCCCGCGCATCGAGAAGAAGGATGGCGCGGATAGCGCGGCGCTCGAATTCAGCGCCACCTTCGAGATCTACCCGGAAGTGAAGCTGGGCGATCTTGCCGGCGTGACGATCGAGCGGCCGCAAGTGGCGGTCGACGACGCGGCCGTGGACAAGACCATCGGCATCCTGCGCAGGCAGCGAACGCGCTTCGTGCAGGTCGAGCGTCAGGCGAAAGCGGGCGACCGGCTGACCGTGGATTTCAGCGGCGCCATCGACGGCGCGCCTTTCGCCGGCGGCAAAGGCGAGAACTTCGCCTTCACGCTCGGCGAGGGACGCATGCTCCCCGAGTTCGACGCCGCGGCGCAGGGCATGCGCGCGGGCGAGACGAGAACCTTCGAGCTCACCTTCCCCGCCGATTACCACGGCAAGGAAGTCGCCGGCAAGCGCGCCTCGTTCGAGCTCACCGTGAAGAGCGTGGAGGAGCCGCAGCTCCCGGAAGTGGACGCCGAGTTCGCAAGATCGCTCGGCATCGGCGACGGCGACGTCGCCAAGATGCGGAGCGAGATCCGCGCCAACGTCGAGCGCGA
>DASQIG010000315.1:0-14863 GCA_035631735.1 Burkholderiales bacterium
CGCCGTCGCCGCCGAGGAATGCTCGCGCTACGAGCACGCCGAGCTTGACGGCGAGCCGGTCAGCGTCACCGGCGATGCGCGGCTGCTGCGCCGGATGATCCGCAACCTGCTCGAGAACGCGCGCCGGCACGGCTCGCCGCCCATAAGGGTGCGGCTCGCGGAAGCGAACCGCGAAATCCGCCTCGAGGTGTCCGACGCCGGACCCGGCGTGCCGGCAGCCGAGCGTGAGAAGCTGTTCGAGCCCTTCTACCGCGGCCTCGGCCTCTCCATCGTCCGGCGCATCGCGCGCCGCCACGGCGGCGACGCTCGCTGCACGGGCAACTCCTTTATCGTTACGTTCCCGAGGCGCTAGAGGAGCGCGAGCGCAACCAGCCAAGTACCCGCGGCCGCCGAGAGCGCCACGGTAGTCACTACGATCCGGTTTTTCATGCGTTACAGCTTGCGCGCGGCGCATGCTGCGCGCGTTACAGCGAGGGGCGGCGCGATTACGGGCGAAACAGCGCGGTAGGACGCCCGTCGCCCGTGGCGCTGTCGCACCAGGCGGCGATGTCGTTCAGCACCTCGGTGATGGCGCGGTTCGCCGCCTCGACGGCGGCGCCGGCGTTTCCGGCGCGTGTCGGCACGCTGCGCGCGAAGCGCTGCGGTTCGCCGACGCGGCGGCCGCTCGTGTCTACGACCTCGGCCGACACTACGATCGTGACCCGTCCCGGCGTGCTCGCTGCGTCGTGGTAGAGCTCCTCCAGCCGCGTGCGCAGGACCACGTCGCCCCGCACGCCGGCCGTGGTGAGCGGTGCGCCGAGCCGCCGGCTGAGCAGCTCGGCAAAGGCACGCCCGGGCCGCTCGGTCCAGGCGGCGAACTGGTAGTAAGCGCGCTCGCCCGGCGCGCGGCTGTAGACCAGGCGCTGTGTGTCGTAGAAGGCGTTCACCATCGTCGGATGCACCAACAGAACGGGCCCGCCCACCGCCGCATGACGCGCCTCGGGCGCGGCACCGGTGTCGCTGAGCACGTAGTACTGCACCGGCGGAACGGTGCTCGCGCTGATGCATCCCGCCAGGGACAGCGCGATGAGCGCGACGAGCCGCTTCATCGGCGTGTCTCGCCCGGGCCGAGCTGCTGCGGATTGGGGCCGAAGACGAGCGCGCGCGGATCGTCGAAGCGTTCTGCCGCGCGCGATACCGCCTCGGCGCTCGAGCGCAGCTCCTGCGCGGTGGCGCTGAGCTCGTTCGTGCCGATGTTCGCCGCGCTTTCGAGCGCCGTGGCGGCGCGCGAGAGATCGCGCAGCGTGTCGGTGGCCTGGGCGCCGACGGTGTCGGCGTTTTCGCTCACCTTGCTCGCAGCCGCTGCAACCTGGCGTCCGGAGCTCGTCAAGTCGTCGGCGGCCGCGCGCACGCGCGCCGACATGGTGCGCAGGTCGGCGATCGCCGCCATGATCTCCTTGCGGTTGCGCTCGCTCAGGAGCTCGTTCATGCCGGCGAGCGCGCCGGCGCCGTTCACGGCAAGCTTGTTCAGCTGGTCGCTGAACTGCTCGAGGTCCGACTGTCCCTCGGCGATGACCGGATATCTCTCGCCCGGCAAGACACGGGTGAGCTCGGGCCCGGGCGGCCGCGGCGTGTCGAGCGCGAGGCGCGCCACGCCGCTCACGAGCTTCCTCTCGACCACCGCCACGGTGTTGTCGCTCACCGGCGTCCTGCCGTAGATCCTGAGCGTCACCTGCACGCGGTTGATATTCTCGCGCTGGATCGCGAGGCGCTCTACCCTGCCGACCTGGATGCCGCGCATCTCGACCGTGCTGCCGATCTGCAGGCCCTCGAGCGACTCGCGCTCGAAGTACACCGTGTAGCGGCGGATCTCGGCGCGCGCGCCTGTGCGGCTCAGCCACACGGCGGCCGCGGCGAGCGCCACCAGCAGAGCGAGAATCACCGCGCCGATCGCGGTGTAGCGGGCTTCAGGTTCCATGCGGATTGAAGTAAGAGCGCAGCCACGGGTCGTCGTTGCGCCTGAGCTCATCTACCGTGCCTTGGGCGACCACCCTGCCGCCGGCGAGCACGATAGCCCGATCGACGATGCCCAGCAACGTGTCGAGATCGTGGGTCACGAGGAACACGGTGAGGCCAAGCTCATCGGAAAGGAAGCGCACGCGCTTGTCGAAGCCGCGCGCCGTGACCGGATCCAGGCCCGAAGTGGGCTCATCCAGGAAAAGCAGCTCGGGCTCCAGCGCCAGCGCCCGCGCCACCGCGGCGCGCTTGCGCATCCCGCCGGAGAGCTCGCTCGGCAGGCGCGCGGCGGCTTCGGGCGGCAGGCCGGCGAAGGCGATGCGAAGCCGCACCAGCGGTTCGACCAGCTCCGGCGGGACTCCGCCGCGCTCGCGCAGCGGCGTGGCGACGTTCTGCGCCACCGTGAGCGACGAGAAAAGCGCGCCGTCCTGGAACATCATGCCGAAGCGCCGGCGCAGCACGTTCAGCTCATCGTCGGGCGCGCGGCACACGTCGGTGCCGAGCACCCGGATCGTGCCGGCAGCAGGCCGCGCGAGGCCGATCAGCTCGCGCAGCAGCACCGACTTGCCGACGCCGCTCGCGCCGATCAGCGCGACGATCTTGCCGCGCGGCACGCTGAAGCTCACGCCATCGTGCAGCGTGCGGCCGCCGATGCGGGTGACGATCGAATCGGCTTCGATGGCGTTCACAGGCGCACCTGCTGCAGCCAGACGGCGAAGAAGGCGTCGAGCACGATCACCGCGACGATGCAGCGCACGACGGTGGACGTGGTGGCAATGCCGATCGAGCGCGCATCGCGCCCGACCGTCATGCCGGCGCGGGTGCCGATGAGCGCAATCGTTGCGCCGAACACCGCACCTTTGGCGAGACCGATGAAGAGGTGGCGCAGCGCGAGCTGCGAATGCACGCGCTCGATGAAGACGGCGGGCGCGATGCCGAGCAAAGGCCCCGAGGCGGCCATGGCGCCCGCCAGCGCCGCGATATCGCCTACAAAAACCAGTAACGGCAGCGATCCAACCAGGGCCAGCACGCGCGGCAGCACCAGCACCTGCAGCGGCGAGAGCCCGAGCGTGGTAAGCGCGTCGATCTCCTCCGTGAGGCGCATCGTGCCAAGCTGAGCGGTGAACGCCGCGCCGGAGCGGCCGGCGACGATCACCGCCACGAGCAGCGGCGCCAGCTCGCGCGCGCTGCCGATCGCTACTGCATCGACTACGAAGATGCTCGCCCCGTATTTCTCCGCCTGCAGGCCGAAGAGATAGGCGAGCACCATGCCGATGAGCGCGCTTACCAGCGCGACGACCGGGATCGCCTCGATGCAGACATGCTGGAGCTGGGCGACTGTTTCCTTCCAGCGCCAGCGACCCGGATGGCGCGCAAGCGCGGCTACCCCCGCCGCTGCGCGGCCGGTGAAGTCGACGTGCGCAAGCACGAGGCGTACAAAGGCGACCGCCGCATAGCCGATCCCGGCGACGATGCCCCACGCGCGGGGCGCGGAAGGCGCGCGCTCGAGCGCTTGTGCGCGCACTGCCTCGATGATCCGCGAATGGGCCGGGCTCAGGTTGACGGTGCGCCCGATCGTCGCGCCGGCCGCGGCAAGGCGAAGGAGCAGCGCCAGCGCCGCGCTGGTGTCCAGCGTCTCGAGCCGCGAGCCGTCGAGCGTGACCGGCGCGGGCGGCAGGCGCGCCGCGCTCAGCGCCGCGTCAAGCTCCCCGATCCGGGTGAGGTTCCACTCCCCGAAGAGCGCGAGGCTCGCGCCGCCCGCTTGCTCTGTGACCGTAAGGAACACGCGCGAAAGATGCTTGGACGCGGCGGTGTCGGCTTTGTGTCGGCTGGCAACGAATCGGTTACGGTTGTCACACGCGAGCGGCGACCGGCGCCCAATCAGCCGAACGTAAAGTCGAACGCCTCCGCGCCCGGCTCGAGAAACTCGATGGTGAACTCGCGCTCGGCAATCGGCGGCGACTGCCGCACGAGTTGATGAAGCCGCTGCTCGGTCACGGTGCCGTTGCCGAGCTCATCGACATCGGCACCGTGCGCGGCTCCGGGCGGCTTGCCGTCGATCAGCACGCGGAAGCGCACCGCCGCACCTCGCGCCGCAGGCCCCATCACGAGATTGACGTCGCGCGCGTGGAAGCGATACACGATCCGCCCGTTCGCCTTGTTCGAGACGGCGGATCCGCTCTGCATCGTCCAGTCGCCGGCGAGCGCCCAATGGTTCAGCACCAGGCGCGACGGCACGGCGTACACGCGGCGCTCGCCGAAGCCGGTACCGCCGGGCGATGCGAAGTTCTCGGTCTGCTCCGTGCCGAGGTAGGTTTCCGGCGACCGCAGGTTCGCCCAGTCCGCGCCGACTTCGACGCCGCGCGCTTCGACGCTGACGAGGTCGCGAGCGATGCCGTTGTTTCCAGCCTCGGCGAGGAGCTGCTGGATGGTTTCTTCCGTACGCTCGTACTCGCCCTCGCCCAGATGACGGTAGCGAACGCGGCCCTGCGCGTCGATGAGATACACCGCGGGCCAGGCGTTGTTGCTGAACGCGGCCCACACGGCGTAATCGCTGTCGATCGCGACGGGATAGGCAACGCGCATCTGCTTCACCGCGTGCCGGATGTTGTCGAGGTCCTTTTCGAACGGGAACTCCGGCGTGTGCACGCCGACCACCACCAGCCCGTGGTCCTTGTACTTCTCGGCCCAGGCGCGCACGTAGGGCAGCGTGCGCGTCCAGTTGACGCAGGTGTAGGTCCAGAAATCGACCAGCACGACCTTTCCGCGCAGCTCCGCAGCGCCGAGCGGCGGCGAATTGAGCCAGGTCTTGGCGCGATCGAAGCGTTGCAAGGTGCTCTTGTCCTGCGCTGGCGCGGCGCCAGCGGCGAGCGCCAGCAACGAAGCGAGCAGCAGCGGTTTCGTCTTCATGCGGATGCCCAGCCGTCGGCTTCGACGACCGCCTTGGCGAACGCCTCCGGCGCTTCCTGCGGCAGGTTGTGGCCGATGCCGCCGGTGACGTCGCGATGCGCGTACCGGCCGGTGAACTTCTTCGCGTAGGCGACCGGCTCCAGATGCGGTGCGCCGTTGGCGTCGCCTTCCATCGTGATCGTCGGCACGGTGACTACCGGCGCCTGCGCGAGGCGCCTTTCCAGGTCGTCGTAGCGCCGCTCGCCGTCGGCGAGGCCGAGCCGCCAGCGGTAGTTGTGGATCGAGATGGTGACATGGTCCGGATTCTCGAACGCCGTCGCGCTCCGCGCGAAAGTCGCGTCGTCGAAGTTCCACTTGGGCGAAGCGGTCTGCCAGATGAGCTTGGCGAAGTCCTTCGTGTACTTCTCGTAGCCGAGGCGCCCGCGCTCGGTGGCGAAATAGAACTGATACCACCATTGCAGCTCGGCCGCCGGCGGCAAGGGCTGCTTGCCGGCTTGCTGGTTGCCGATGAGATAGCCGCTCACTGAAACCGTGGCCTTGACCCGCTCGGGCCATAGCGCGGACACGATGTTGACCGAGCGCGCGCCCCAGTCGAAACCGGCGAGCGTGGCCTTGCGGATCTTGAGCGCGTCCATCAGGTCGATCACGTCGACGGCGAGCGCCGCGGGCTGGCCATTGCGAACGGCGTCGCTCGAGCGAAAGCGCGTCGTACCGTAGCCTCGCAGGTGCGGCACGATCACCCGGTACCCCGCGCCGGCGAGCAATGGCGCCACGTCGACGAAGGCGTTGATGTCGTACGGCCAGCCGTGCAGCAGGATGACCGGCGCGCCGTTTGCAGGACCGGCTTCGGCGTATCCGACGTTCAGCACGCCGGCGTCGATCTGCTTGAGCGGTGCGAATGTGTTCTGCATGGTGGCGGCCTTTGCTCTGCCGACTCCGGCGGCGGCGATCGCCAGCGCGGTGGCGCCGATGAGCCGGCGCCGGTTGATGTCGATGGTCTCGGACATGGCATTCACCTCTTCTGGTACGGATGGAAGACGTAGTTCTTGCTCTTCACCGCCACATGGCACACGTGCCCGCAATCGGCTTTAGCGGCGTCGGCGACCATCTTCTTGCCCGCAACATCGTGGTTGAAGACCGCGTATCCCCAGCCGCCGGTCGTCGGAAACCGCTTGCTGTCCTTCTCCATGACGAATGCCTGCGTGGGCGTGTCCGGCACCTCGACAACGAACGGGGCCTCCGTGCTCGTCTTCAGCTTCCATTGCATCTTCACCATCTTCGAGCCTTCCGGGAAAGGCTGGCCGTTGCCGGGCGCGCCGGCCTTGAAAGCCTTGATGATCGCCGGGTTGCCGACGATGACCTTGAGCTCTTTATCGGTGCGGGCCGAGGAGATCACCGACCAGTCCTCGTAGCCCCGGAAGTCGGAGAACTTGATCCCGCTCGGCGATACCAGCGAGTACTTGTCGAACTTGTCCTGCGCGTAAACGGCGGCGCCCAAGACGGCGAGCACTGCCGTCGCCACTACGGCATTCGAGACGTTCTTGCGCTTCATGGATGCTCCCTTTCATTCATGGATGCTCCCTTTCAGGTTGGATTGATTGCTCAGCGCGCCGGGGCGGGCACGATGAAGGTCACCGTTCGGGCGATGTAGGGACGGCCCTCAGGGATCCACCGCCTCGATCCGCACCTTGTGCTCGCCGCGGCCCGATTCGATCGTGATGTCGCGCGATGGCTTGGTATCTCGACAGGCGACACAATTGGCGTCGATGGCGAACAACGCTGCATGTCTTAGGACGGTTTCGCAGCTTTTGCAGCTGCCCAGAGCGAGCCGGGATTCACCCGGTTCGGGTGCAACGAGAGCATCCGCTCGTAAAGTTCGCGCGGCGACGTTGTCGCCGCCACGGAAGCGTTGAAGTCATGGAGGTAACGTCGCGTTTCGTCGATGTGGCGCGGCGAGCTGTCGGGATCGAGCACGCCGTGCCCCGCCACCACCGCTTGCGGATTCAGGGACTCGATCCTGTCCAGTGCTCGAAGCCACTCGTCTCTGGACTCTGAGTCAGACTCCGCGAGATACAGATGCGTCTTGTTGTAGACGCCGTCGCCTGAGTTGACGAAGTGGATGGAAGGCACGTGCAGCCCTGTGGAGTGCGCAGTGTCGGTATGACCCAGCTCGACTACCTTCAGCGCTTCGCCCTCGAGATAGAACGTATTGCCATCGAGAACCTCTGGCGCTACGATTTGCGACGGTAGCTGTCCGGGGAACCGCGGTTCCCAGACGGACTTTATGAAATCCGGTGTGATCTGCCTTTGAATCGCCGCAACCACGGGTGCGATAGCGACCGCCTTTGCATTGGGAAACCGGTCGAGCAGGAGACTCAAGCCAAAGTAGTGGTCGCCGTGGGCGTGCGTGATGTAGATCGTGATCAGATTCTTTCCGCTCTCGACCAGCCAATCCGCCAGCTCCTTCGATTGCTGCGCGGAGAGAAACGTATCCACGAGCACGGCATCACGTTCGCCAAAAACTAGCGTCGCCGTATTGGTCACCCATGCCAGATGCTCCTTGCCCGGGGGAATACCTTGAGTGGCGCTGCCGCGCTTCTTGGTGAGGAGTTTCCAAGCCAGTGCCATCGCCGGACTCCGCTCAAAAGTCCGAACGGTCCGCCAATTGCGCCGCGAATTTCTTGATGACACGACTCATTGCGTGCCTCCCAGTGTTCCAAGGACGAAAGGTCGCGCTCGCCTGTCACGGTTCGATGCACGCTGACGCCGGCTTTTTGCCATTTGTCGAGATTTGTTTGCCTGTTGTGAACGACTTGAACAAGGCACCCGATACATTCCCGCAGGCGATTACATGGAGCGATCGGTGAGCGCCTATTTGATAAACCACCTGCGCATTCCCGGCGGTGTTCCGAACGAGGATGGCCTCTCCTACCTCGAGCAAGTGGAGAGCACGGTTAAGCGCTACGGTGGCAGATGGCTCGCGCAAGGCGCGGTACACGTCGTCGAGGGAGCGTGGCCCGGCTCCGTGGCGCTGCTCGAGTTTTCCAGCATGGACGAGGCGCGGCGCTGGTACGACTCGCCCGAGTATCAAAGGATCCTGCCTCTGCGCGTCGACAGCGCAGTCAGCGACCTGATCCTCGTCGATGGCGTCGGGCCGGACTTCACCCCGGCGGGCCTCGCCCGGCAAATCCGCGCCACCAACGGCGCCTGATCGCAGGAGGTCTGGAATGCGCGCGCCTTTTTTAATTCTCGGAGCAGCGCTCCTCGTGGCCGGATGCGGCACCACCGCCGACTGCGGCAGCGACTGGTACACCAAAGGCTGGAGCGACGGCCGCTACGGCGCCTTTGCGCAGGCCGACTTGTACGCGCGGCGCTGCCCCGGAGTCGATGCGGATGCCTATAACAAGGGCTGGCGCGACGGCAACTCCGCTCGGCCCGCCCTTGGCGGCATGTGACCGCATGACGGGAAAGCACATCCGCACGCTGCCGATCGTGGCGCGGCTTGCTAACCACTAATCATGAAGACGAGGTTCCTCGCATGGGTGGCCGCGAGCTGCCTGTGCGGAGTTAATGCAATCGCCGCGGATGGACTGATCACCCTGCCAAGCGCCTTCGGGCCGAAAGAGACGATCGACCGGCTCGCCGCCGAGGTGGAAGCAAGGGGCATGACCGTGTTTGCGCGCGTCGATCACGCGGCCGGAGCGGCGCAGGCCGGCCTGTCGCTTCGCCCCACCGAGCTTCTGGTCTTCGGCAACGCCAAGGGCGGCACGCCGCTCATGCAGATCAGCCAATCCGTCGGCATCGATCTGCCGCTGAAGGCGCTCGCCTGGAAAGACGCCGACGGCAAAGTCTGGCTGTCCTACAACGACCCGTCCTGGCTCGCGAAGCGCCACGCACTGGGGGGCGAATCGCAAGCGGCCACGGAAAGGTTGGCGGCGCTGCTCGGCGCTGTCGCGAGAAATGCAACCGCGCCGTGAGGGAGTTTCTCTGAGTGACGCCGCTCGAGTTGTTCTGGCTGTCTTATGCACTCGCCTTCCTGGCCAGCGTGCGCGGATCCCGAACTGGTTACATTTGTCGCAAATCCGGCCGACTCCGTCGCGAAGGCGCCACGCGCGCCGCCTAGCGTGGCGCCATGCATGCCTATAGGGGGGTAGCCCTCGGCGTGGAATCGGCCTGGCCGGCGCGGGTCGGGATTCACACTGCCAAGGGGGCGAACAGGATGCGCACGATGCTGGTTTCCGTTCTGGGCGCAGTGCTGGCGATCGCCGGGCTCGCGCTGCTCGCGGGATGCACCAAGCCTCAGGCGCAAACGGCCGGGCCGCCGCCGACCGAGGTGACGGTGGTGGAAGTGGCGCTGAAGCCGGTCGCGCTCTATAACGACTATGTCGCGCAGACCCAGGCGCCGGAGACGATCGAGATCCGCGCGCAGGTGACCGGGCTCCTGGAGCGCCAGGCGTTTGCCGACGGCGCAAAGGTAAAAAAGGGCGACCTTCTTTATGTGATCGACCGGCGGCCGTTCGAGGCGCAGGTGGCGCAGGCGAAGGCCGGCGTCGCGCAGGCCGAGGCGAACCTGGTCAACGCCAAGCAGAACCTCGAGCGCAATGCGCGCCTGATCGCCGAGAAGGCGGTGAGCCAGGCCGATTACGACAACGCGGTTGCGCAGCAGGGCGCCGGCGAAGCGCTGGTCGAGGCGCAGCGCGCGCTTTTGCGTAACGCCGAGCTCAGCCTCGAGTTCGCCACCGTGCGCGCGCCGCGCGACGGCCACATGTCACGCTCGGAGGTGAAACCCGGGGCGCTGATCACCGCGCAGCAGACGCTGCTCACCACGCTGTATTCGAGCGATCCGATGTACGTCTATTTCACCATCAGCGAGGACCGCCTGCTCGAGCTGCGCAAGGCGCCGAGCACGCCGGACAAGACGACGCCGTTTCACATCAAGCTCGCCGACGGCACCGACTACGCGATGACCGGGCGCCTGGACTTCGTCGATGCCGCGATCGATCAGAAGAGCGGCACGCTGCAGGTGCGCATCTCCGTGCCCAATCCCGAGCGCCTGCTGCGGCCCGGGCTGTTCGTGCGGGTCAGCGTGCCGGTGGTCGACACGAAGGAGGCGATCTGCATTCCGCAGCAGGCGGTGCAGGAGCTGCAGGGGACGAAGTCGGTCTTCGTCGTCGGCGCCGACGGCAAGGCGGAGGCGCGGACGATTGTCGCCACGCGACGGCTGGGCAACGAATGGGTGGTCGCGAAGGGCCTCGCCGCGGGCGACCGAGTGATCGTCGAAGGCACCGGCAAGATCCGTCCCGGCGTGCCGGTGAAGCCGCTCGCCGTCGCCGCCAAGCCGTAACGGCGCCATGCTCGACTTCTTCATCGGGCGCCCCGTCCTCTCGACGGTGATCGCGCTGATCATGATCCTGACCGGCGCGCTCGCCGCCTTCGGCCTGCCCATCGCGCAGTACCCGCAGGTCGTGCCGCCGCAGGTGACGGTGAACACGTCCCTGCCCGGCGCCAACGCCGAGATCGTGTCGCAGTCGGTGGCCGCGGCCATCGAGCAGCAGGTGAACGGCTCGCAGGACATGCTCTACATGAGCTCGAAGAGCGGCAACGACGGCTCCTACGGCCTGACGGTGACCTTCGAGATCGGCACCGACAAGAACATCGACCAGGTCGAGGTGCAGAACCGCGTCGCCATCGCGCAGCCGCAGCTGCCGCCCGACGTCATCCGTAACGGCATCACCGTGCGCAAGGCGACCAGCGACTTCCTCGAGGTGATCACGCTGAAATCGCCCGAGCGGCGCTACGACACGGTGTTCCTCTCCAACTACGCGCTACTCAACCTGTACGACGCGCTCGCCCGCGTGAAGGGCGTCGGCCAGGTGCGCATCTTCGGCGCTCGCGACTACAGCATGCGCATCTGGCTCGACCCGGAGAAGATGGCGCACCGCGGCGTCACCGCCATCGACGTCGCCAACATCGTGCGCGAGCAGAACGTGATCGCGCCGGCCGGCTCGATCGGCGTGCCGCCGGTGCCAAGCGGCCAGCAGATGCAGTACACGGTGTTCGTCAAGGGCCGGCTCGCCGAGATCACCGAGTTCGAGAACATCGTCATCCGCGAGTCCGGCAACGGCCAGGTGGTGCGCCTCAAGGACGTGGCGCGCGTCGAGCTCGGCGCCGCCGATTACTCGATCTATGCCGCCGAGGACGATGATCCGGCGGTCGCGATCGGCATCTTCCTGCAGCCGGACGCGAACGCGCTCGACACCGCGAAGGCGATCCACGAGGTGATGGAGGCCCAGGCGGCGCGCTTTCCACCCGGCTTGAAGTACTCGGTGCCCTACACGACCACGCCCTTCGTCACCGAATCGCTGAAGGAGGTCGTGAAGACGCTCTTCATCGCCTTCCTGCTGGTCACGCTGGTCGTGTTCCTGTTCCTGCAGAGCTGGCGCGCGACGCTGATCCCGATCCTCGCGGTGCCGATCTCGCTCATCGGCACCTTCGCCGCCTTCTCCGCGCTCGGCTTCTCCATCAACACGCTCACCCTCTTCGGCCTGGTGCTCGCCATCGGCATCGTGGTGGACGACGCGATCGTCGTCGTCGAAGCGGTGCAGGAGCGCCTCGACCGCGGCGGCGTCGCGCCGCTCGAGGCGACGAAGTCGGCCATGCGCGACGTCGGCGGCCCGGTCGTCGCCATCGCGCTGGTGCTGGCGGCGGTGTTCGTGCCGGTCGCGTTCCTCGGCGGGCTGACCGGGCAGCTCTACAAGCAATTCGCGCTCACGCTCGCCGTGTCGGTGATCCTCTCGGCGATCTGCGCCCTCACCTTCACGCCGGCGATGTGCGCGCTGCTCCTGCGCCGCGTCGAGGAGGCGCAGCCCCACCAAGGCCCGCTTGCCCGGTTCTTCGCCAGCTTCAATCGCGCTTTCGATCTCAGCCGTAACGGCTACATCGCCTCGGTATCCACCATGGCGCGCCACACGTTCCTGGTGATGGCGACCTTCGGCGTGCTGCTCGTGGCGGTGTGGGGATTGATCAGCACGCGGCCCACGGGCCTCGTGCCGCCTGAAGACCAGGGCTTCGTCGTCGCGATCCTCGCGCTGCCCGCCGCCGCCTCGCTCGAGCGCACTAACGCCGCGGTGACCCAGCTCTCGAAGATCGCGCGCGAGGTGCCCGGCGTCGAGGGCGTGGTGTTTCTCAGCGGCTTCAACCTGCTCACCGGGCAGGTGGCGTCCTACAACGGCACGGTGTTCGTGCGCTTCAAGCGCTGGGACCAGCGCAAGTCTCCCGCGGAGTCGGTCGGCGCCATCCAGCGCACGCTGACCGCGCGGCTCAACCACGAGATCAAGGACGCCAACGTGCTGGTGCTGAACCTGCCGCCGATCCGCGGCCTGAGCACGAGCGGCGGCTTCACCTTCGTGCTGCAGGACCGCGCGGGCTCGGACACGGCGCAGCTCTCCAAGGTGCTGCAGGACGTGCTCGCGCAGGCGCGCAAGCGCAAGGAGATCGGCTTCGTCTTCAGCGGCTTCGATCCGCGCGTGCCGCAGATCGAGTACGTGGTCGACCGCGACAAGGTGAAGGCGCTCGGCATCCCGCTCTCGGACGTGTTCTTCACGATGCAGACGTTCCTCGGCAGCTTCTACGTCAACGACTTCAACCTCTTCGGCCGCACCTACCGCGTGACGGCGCAGGCGGAGGGGGAGCAGCGCAACTCGCCGGACGACGTGAACCGCTTCTACGTGCGCGCCGCGAGCGGCGCGATGGTGCCGCTCAGCACGATCGTGTCGCCGCGCCCGATCAACGGCCCGCAATACTTCGAGCGCTTCAACGTCTACAGCGCCGCGACCATCAACGGCGCCAACGCGCCGGGCTATAGCTCGGGGCAGGCGGTCGCCGCCATGGAGGAGATCGCACGCACGCTGCCGCCGGGCTTCGGCTTCGAGTGGAGCGAGGCGACCTACCAGGAGAAGAAGACCGGCGGCCAGACCGGCTTCATCTTCGCCATCTCGCTCGCCTTCGTGCTGCTGGTGCTCGCCGCGCTGTACGAGAGCTGGGCGATGCCGGTGGCGATCCTGCTGGTGATCCCGTTCGGCGTGTTCGGCGCGTTCCTCGGCCTCGCGCTGCGCTCGCTCGACAACAACGTCTACACGCAGATCGGGCTCATCATGCTGGTCGGCCTCGCCGCCAAGAATGCCATCCTGATCGTCGAGTTCGCCAAGCTGCAGCGCGAGAAGGGCGAGCCGATCGTGCAGGCGGCGCTCGACGGCGCGAAGCTGCGACTGCGCCCGATCCTCATGACTTCCTTCGCCTTCATCCTCGGCACGGTGCCGCTCGCCATCGCCACCGGCGCTGGCGCGGGCGCGCGCATCGCGCTCGGCACTGCGGTGGTCTCCGGCATGCTGTGCGCGACGCTGGTCGGCGTGTTCTTCACGCCGGTGTTCTACGTCCTCCTGCAGCGCGTGAGCGAAGGCCAATGGCCTTTCAAGCGCGAAGCCCGGGACACGTCCGCGCGGCCGCTGGAAGCGAAAGCATGATGCGGCAGCTCGCCCTGGTGCTGCCGCTCGCGCTGGCGGCGTGCACCGTCGGTCCGGACTACCGCCGCCCGGCGATCGAAACGCCGGCGTCCTGGCGCTCGAGCGCCGCTGAGGCCGCCGAAGTCGCCAACCTGGCGTGGTGGGAGCAGTTCCAGGATCCGGCGCTCACCGCGCTCGTTGTCGACGCGGTGCGAAACAGCAAGGACTTGAAGATCGCCACCGCCGACGTAGAAGCCGCCTTTGCACAGTACGGCATCACGCGCTCCGCGCTCTTTCCGCAAGTCGACGCCTCGGCCTCCGCGGCGCGCGAGCGGCTCAGTCGCAGCGGCCCCGTTCCTGCGCCGACCGGCCACGACATGGTCAATGACTTTACGGCAGACCTCACGCTCGGCTATGAGGTCGACGTCTGGGGCCGGCTGCGCCGCGCCACGGAAGCGGCGCGCGCCGACCTGCTCGCGAGCGAGGAAGGCCGCCGCACGGTGGTGATGACATTGGTGAGCACGGTCGCTGCCGGCTATATCCAGCTGCGCGCGCTCGACCGCCAGCTCGAGATCGCGCGGCAGACTTCCGCCAGCCTCGGCGAGGCGGCGCGGTTGCAGCGCGTGCGATTCGAGCAGGGCGCGCGGCCCGAGAGCGACTACCAGCAGGCCGAGTCGCAGTACCAGGCAGCCGCGGCGCAAGTGCCCGAGCTGGAGCGGCTGATCGCGCGCCAGGAGAACTTTTTGAGCGTGCTCGTAGGCCGGAATCCCGGACCGATCGCCCGCGGCCGCGAGATCGAGGCGCTGGCTTTCCCGCCAGTGCCGGCCGCCCTGCCCTCGTCGCTCCTCGAGCGCCGGCCCGACATTCTCCAGGCCGAGCAGAACCTCGTCGCCGCCAATGCCGACATCGGCGTCGCCAAGGCCGCGTATTTCCCGCGCATCAGCCTGACGGCGGCGCTCGGCTTCGAGAGCGCCGACCTCTCGGATCTCCTCAAGTCGCCGTCCAAGCGGGGCACCCTGGGCGTCGGCGCGACGCTGCCGATCTTCAACGCCGGCCGGATCCGCAATCAGGTGGCGCAGGCCGAAGCGTTCCAGCGCGAAGCGCTCGCCAGCTACGAGAAATCGATCCTCGTCGGCCTGCAGGACGTCGACAACGCGCTCATCGACCGCGCCAAGTTCAGCGAAACGCGCGAAGTGCAGGCGAAGAACGTGGCGGCGCTCGCGCGCTTCCGCGATCTCGCGGCGCTGCGCTATCGCGAAGGCGCCACCATCTACCTCGAGGTCGCCAACGCCGAGCAGTCGCTTTTCAGCGCGCAGCTCGCCTACGTGGCGATCCAGGCGCAGCTCTTCCAGTCCTACGCCAACCTCTACAAGGCGGTCGGCGGCGGCTGGGATGCGCAGCTCGAGCCGCTCGCAACGAAGTGAAAGGGAGCCGTGAATAGCACTCTCGCCCGCCGC
>DASQIG010000316.1:0-3774 GCA_035631735.1 Burkholderiales bacterium
CCCAGCTTCTCGAAGCCGCCCTCGCGCATCGGCTTGCTGAAGGCCACCGGCGAAGCGGTGTTGTCCATCACGATGCCGACGGTCTTTGGCCGCGGCGCGCCCGCCTGCTTGGCGATGTCGAGCAGCACCGGGATCGCGTCCTCCGACTGCTTGCTCGCCGTGGGCGAGGTCTGGAACACGTATTTGTAGCCGCGGTTGGTGAGCTGGTCGGAGTACGACAGCGTGAGCCACGGCACCTCGGCGCGCTCGGTGATCTCGGTGATCGCGAGCGTGAAGGAGCTGACAAAGGCGCCGGTACCGCCGACCAGATCGGGCTCCTGCGACAGGAGCCGCTGCGCCGCGTTCTTCGCCTTCTCGGTGCTGTCCCCTGAGTCGGCGACGATCAGCTTCAGCTTCGCACCGCCGAGCGCCTTGATACCGCCCGCGGCGTTGATGTCGTCGACGGCGAGCTGCGCACCCTTGACGTGAAGCTCGCCGTTGCGCGCCCACGCGCCGGAGAGCGGCACCACGACCGCCACCTTCACCTCCTTCGCCTGCGCTCGGGCCGGCGTGGTCCACGATCCGCCAAAGATCGCCACCGCCGCGGCGAGCGCTAGAGCTCTCTTCATCCTCATCGGTCCTCCTCGCGTTGAGTTCATAGTCCCAGGTAAGCCTTCTTCACGCGCGCATCGCTCATCAGCGTGTCGTGCGTGCCTTGCAATACGATGCGCCCCGACTCGAGCACGTAGCCGCGGTCGCAGGTCTCGAGCGCCTCGGCCACGCGCTGCTCGACGAGCAGGATGCCGATGCCCTGCTCCTGGTGGATGCGCTCGATGGTCTCGAAGATCTGGTCGGCGACCGCGGGCGCAAGGCCCATCGACGGCTCATCCAGCATGAGCAGCCGCGGCTTGGACGCAAGCCCGCGGGCGATGGCGACCATCTGTTGCTCGCCGCCGGAGAGCGTGCCGGCCGGCTGATCCTTGCGTTCCGCGAGGCGCGGGAACATCGCGTAGACCAGCTCCTGCGTGCGCTGCCACTCGGCACGCGCATGGGGCGCCTGTGCACCCATCTCCAGGTTTTCCAGCACCGAGAGGCTGGGGAACACCTGCCGCCCCTCCGGCACGTGCGCGATGCCCAGCTCGGCGCGCTCATGCGGCGCCGCCGATGCCAGATCTTTGCCGTCGTAGAGCATGCGGCCGGATTCGAGCGGCACCACGCCGGAAATCGCGCGAAACAGCGTCGTCTTGCCGGCGCCGTTCGGACCGACGATGGCGACGAACTCGCCCTTGCCAACCTCGAGAGCCACGCCGTCGAGCGCGCGCAGGCCGCCGTAGGAGACGTGCAGTCTCTCAAGCCGCAGCACGTTGCACCCATCGCTTGCCGAGATACGCCTCGATCACCGCCGGATTGCTGGTCACGGCCTTCGGCTCGCCCTGCGCAAGCACTTCTCCGTGATCGAGCACCAGCAGCCGGTCCGCGAGCCGCACCATCGCGTGCATAGTGTGCTCGATGATGAGCACGGTGACGCCGCCGCGCCGCACCGACTCGACCACTTTCAGCACGTGTTCCGTTTCGGATGCGCCCAGACCCGCCAGCGTTTCGTCCAGCAGGACAAGCCGCGGCCGGCCAGCGAGCGCGCGGGCGAGCTCCATCAGCCTCAGCTCTACCGTGGTGAGCGACGAAGCGAGGCGCGCTTCGCGCCCCGCCAGCCCGACGCGCTTGATCGCTTCGCGCGCGCGCGCATACGCGGCTGCATCGTCGCCCTCGGCAGCGAAGGCGCCCACCACGACGTTGTCGAGCAGGGAAAGCCGCCCGAAGGCGCGCACCACCTGGAAAGTGCGGCCGATGCCCGCGCGGCAAACCGTGAACGGCCGCTCGCCGACCAGCTCGCGGCCATCGAGCTGAACGCTTCCCGGCCGCGGCGCGATGAAGCCGTTCAGCGCGTTGAACAGCGTCGTCTTGCCGGCGCCATTGGGACCGATGATGCCGAGGATCTCGCCGTGACGAACTTCGAACCCGACGTTGCGCAGCGCCTGCAGCCCGCCGAAACGCACCGAGACTTCGCGCGCCTCGAGCAGCGGGTTGGCCGGCGCCGGCGCGCTCGCCGTGCGCACGTACATCGAGCCGTCCAGCACAAGCGGTGCCCCGTCGCGCAGCGGGCGCCGCTTGCGGAGCTGCGCCTGGATCCACGGCAGGATGCCTTCGGGCGCGATCAGCACCACGATGATGATCGCGGCGCCGAACACCACGCCCTGGATCCCGGGCACGCGGCTGCCAAGCTCTGCATGCAGCGTTTCGCCCACCGGCACCAGGATGAGCGCGCCGATCACCGGCCCCGCGATCGTGGCGATGCCGCCGAAAAGCGTGACGATCAGCGCCTGCGCCGAGGCCAGCATCCCGAACACCGTGGGCGGGGTGACGATCAGCAGCACCACCGCATAGAGACCGCCAGCGATCGCAGTAAGGGCGCCGGAGAGCGCGATCGCCTTCAGCTTCCAGCGGCGCGGATCGATGCCCGCCGCCATCGCTGCCGGCTCGTTCTGCTTGATCGCGAGTAGCGATAATCCAAACCGGGAGCGCGCTACGATCACGTTGATGACGAGCGCGATGATGAGAAGCAGCACCGCGAGCAGCACGTAGACCCGCTGGTCGGCGAACTGCATGTAGAGCCCCGGCGCCTCGCGCTTCATCGGCAGCGTCACCTCCTGGAAGCCGAGCCACTCGAACACGTAAAGCAGCGCGAGCGGATACGCGAGCATCGCAAGCGCGAAGTAGTGGCCGCGCAGCCTGAAGGTCGGATAGCCGATGATCACGCCGGCGAGCGCGCCGGCCAAACCAGCGAGGACGATGCCGAGCCACGGGCTGACGCCCAGGTTCACGAGGAGCAGCGCCACTGTGTACGCGCCGATACCGAAAAACGCGGCATGGCCGAACGACACCAAACCCGAGTACCCGGAGAACAGGTTCCAGGCGACGCCCACCGTCGCCCAGATCGGCACCAGGGTGAACATGAGCTGGTAGTAGCGGTCCTGCACGAGCCACGCCGCACCCAGGAAAAGCGCCGCGCCGCCGCCGATGAGCGCGAGCGCCTTAGACACGCTCCACGCTCCGGCCGAAAAGCCCCTGCGGGCGCAGCAGCACGATGAGGAGAAACGCGGCGAAGATGGCCGCGTTCTGCAGCTGGTTGGGCAGCACCAGCGTCGAGAGCTGCTGGATCAGGCCGATGGTGAGCCCGCCCCAGAACGCGCCGCCGACGCTGCCCATGCCGCCGAGCACTACGCCGGCGTACATCACGATCACAAACTCGATGCCGATGTACGGCTGGAACGGGTAGTACGTCGCCACCAGCCCGCCGGCAACGGCGGTCACGGCAGCGCCGATGGCGAATGCGAGCCGGTGCGCGCGCCCGACGTGGATGCCCATGTAGGTCGCCGCCTCGGGATTGTCGGCGGCGGCGCGCAGCGTTTTCCCGGTGCGCGAGCGCGCGATGAAGAGCGCTACCGCGCCGGCGACGACCAGCGCCATGACGGCGGCCGCGGTGCGCGCCTGGTTGAGAAACAGCGTGACGTCCTGTCCGTAGAGCTGCAGCTCCCAGGCGCTCGACGACATCGGCGTCTGCATCGTCTCGGGCGTCGAGCCGAAGACGATGAGACCGCCGTTCGCAAGCACCAGCGAGAGGCCGAGCGTGAGCGTGAGCTGCGGGTAATGGCCTTCGCCTTCGGTGCCCGCGACCTGCAGGCCCGTGATCCAGCGCAGCAGGGCCTCGTAGATGACGACGCCAGCGACGAAGACCAG
>DASQIG010000317.1:0-8858 GCA_035631735.1 Burkholderiales bacterium
GGGAAGACGCCGAAGGACTGGTTCGCCGCCACCGTGAGCGGCGGCGCGACGATCGTGGTAGCCCAGTGGCGCATGCGCGCATCGTGCGCAACCCAGGTGACGTGCGTAACCCGGCAAAGGCGAGAAACTGTGAGCCGCCCGTAAAAATTTCCGGCGCGGGCGGAACTAGTTCACGCGCCCTCAGATCTGCACGCGCGAACCGAGCTCGATGACGCGGTTGGTCGGGATGTTGAAGTAGTCGGTGACGTTGCCAGCGTTGCGCGCCATCGCGGCGAAGATGCGATCGCGCCAGAACGCCATGCCGATGCCGCCGACGGTGGGCACGATCTTCTGCCGCGAGAGGAAGAACGAGGTCTCCATCAGGTCGAATTCCAGCCCGAGGGCCGCGCAGAGCTCGAGCGCGCGCGTCACGTCCGGACGGTTCATGAAGCCGTAGCGCACGCGGATGCGCCAGCAGCCGTGGCCGAGCGACTCGCAGGTGACGCGGTCGGCGAACGCGACCCACGGTACGTCGCGGACCTCTACCGTAAGGAACACCACGCGCTCGTGCAGCACCTTGTTGTGGTTCAGGTTGTGCAGCAGCGCGTGCGGCACCGCGTCGGGCGTCGCGGTGAGGAAGATGGCGGTGCCGGGGACCCGGTGCGGCGGATCCTTGAACAGGCTCTTGAGGAAGCCCTTCAGCGGCACCGCGCCTTCCTCCAGGCGCTTGAACAGGACCTCGCGCCCGCGCCGCCACGTCGTCATGGTGACGAAGACGCAGGCACCGATCACCAGCGGGAACCAGCCGCCGTCGGCGATCTTCAGCAGCGTGGCGCTGAAGAACGCGAGATCGATGATGGCAAAGAAGCCGGTGGCGAAGATGCACAGGATGAGCGGGTAGCCCCAGCCGAAGCGGATGACGAAAAACGTGAGGAGCGTATCCACCAGCATGGTGGCGGTGACCGCCACGCCGTACGCGCCGGCGAGGCGCGAGGAGGAACCGAAGCCGATCACCGCGCCGATCACGACCGCGCACAGCAGCCAGTTGATCGACGGGATATAGATCTGGCCGACCTCCTTCGCCGAGGTATGCACGACCGTCATGCGCGGCAGGAACCCGAGCTGCACCGCCTGGCGGGTGAGCGAATAGGCACCCGAGATCACTGCCTGGGAGGCGATCACCGTCGCCGCCGTCGCGAGCGCCACCATCGGGAACAGCGCCCATCCGGGAATCAGCAGGTAGAACGGGTTCTCCACCGCCTGAGGCCGCACCATGAGCAGCGCGCCTTGACCGAAATAGTTGAGCACCAGCGCCGGCGCCACGAGGCTGAACCAGGCGATGCGTACCGCGCCTTTGCCGAAGTGCCCCATGTCGGCGTAGAGCGCCTCGGCGCCGGTGACGGCGAGGACTACCGAACCGAGCACGACGAACGAGGCGCTGCCGTGGCCGGTGAGGAAGGCGAGCGCGTGCAGCGGATTCAGCGCGGCCAGGATCGCGGGTGCCTGCGCGATCCCATAGATGCCGGCCGCGCCGATGGCCACGAACCACGCCATCGTGACCGGGCCGAAAAGCTTGCCGACGGCCGCCGTGCCGCGCGCCTGGAACGTGAACAGCCCAAGCAGCACGCACACGGCGACGGGCACGACGTAGGGCCTCAGTACGCGGGTGCCGACTTCGAGCCCTTCGACTGCGGAGAGAACCGAGATTGCGGGGGTGAGCACGGCGTCGCCGTAGAACAGCGAGGCGCCGAAGACGCCGATGAGGAGCAGCGGAATGCGCCACTCCTGACGCCCCTTGATCGCCTTCTGCGCCAGCGCAATCAGCGCCATGATGCCGCCCTCGCCGCGGTTGTCGGCGCGCATGATGAGCACCACGTACTTCAGCGACACGACGATCATCAGCGACCAGAAGATCGTCGAGAGGCCGCCGAGGATGTTGGCGTGGTGGAGCGGGATGCCGTGGTCGGGGGAGAAGGTCTCCTTCACGGCGTAGAGCGGGCTCGTGCCGATGTCGCCGAACACGATGCCGAGCGCGGCAAGCGTCAGCGCGGCGAGCGAGGACTTGCGGGGGCGTTGGTCGCGATCCAAAGGCAGGGGCGCAAGCTACCCTTGCACTGCACAAAAGGCAAACCGGCGGCTAGGGCCGCGGCACCGCGAGCGAGCGCTCGAGCTTGAGCTTCAGCGGCTCATCGAGCACCGCCGGCCGCTGCGGATGCAGGCCCCACAGATACCCGGCAAGCGCTGCCGCGATGATCGCCGCCGGCAGCCACAGCCAGCGGCGGCGCGGCGCTCGAGCGCGCAACTCGGCAAGGCGCTCGGCCGCCTCGCCTGCCGCTTGCGACCCATCGCGCGCGGCGCCGGCTTCTCGTTCGAGCGACTCCTCGGCCGCGAGACGCGCGTGCAACGCGTCTGCCGCGGCGGCGTCGGCCTGCGCGCGCGCGTTGGCACGCGCGGCCGCCTTCGCTTCGGCGCGCGCACGGCCCTTTGCCTGGCGCGCCGCCGCACTTTCCGCTTGCGCGCGCTCAGCCGCAGCCAGGCGCAGCCGCTTGTCGTTCTCGGCGCGCTCGCGTGCCGCGGCGGCGGCGCGCTGCTCGGCAGCCTCGGCATCGCGCGCCTTTTGCGCGAGCGCCTCCTCGGCGGCAAGCCGCGACTGCAGCATCGCGGTGGCGCGCGATTCGGCCTCCGCGCGCTCGGCGGCGAGCGCCTCGCTGCGGCGCTCCGTCTCGAGCCGTCCTTGGAGCTGGGCAGCCGCAGCCGCTTCGGCGTTTTCGCGCGCGCGTGCAACCTCGAGCGCCTCGGCGTCGGCTTGGGCGCGCGCCTTCGCGCCGCGGCGCAGGTCGGCATCGAGGGTGGCGCGCTCGCGCGCGGCTTCGGTAGCGCGCTTCTCGGCCTGCGCCGAGTGCTCAGCCTCGCTCTTCAGCGCGGTCTCGGCCGCGATGCGTGCCTGGAGCTCCGCCGCGCCCGCCGCTTCGGCGGCCGCGAGCTCCTCGGCAGCGCGCCGGCGGCGCTCCTCGACCGCGAGGCGAGCGGCGAGCTCAGCCGCGGCTTTGGCCTGCGTCTCTTCGCGGCCGCGCGCGGCGAGCGCCGCTTTCTCGTCCGCCGCGGCCTTGGTGGCGGCCGCGAACCGCAGCAGCTCATCCGCGGCGCGCCGCTCCTCGGCGGCGCGCTGGGCGGCAAGCTCTGCTGCCTCGGCAGCGGAGGTGCGCTCGGCGGCCGCTTCCTCCGCCTTGGCGCGTTCCTCGGCTTTGCGCGCGGCCGCCTTGTCTGCGGCGACCCGCGTGCGAGCTTCGCTCTGCGCCGTTGCGCGCGCTTGCGCTGCCGCCTGCGCTGCTTCGGCCGCCGCGGTCTCGGCGGCAAGCCGCTCCTGCGCCGCGCGCTTGAGCATCGCCTCGGCGGCGGCGCGCTCGCGTGCGCTGTGTTCCGCCTCGCGTTCAGCCGCGGTACGCGCCTCGGCTGCAGCGCGCGCCGCATGCTCTGCGGCCGCCGCCGCGTGCGCGCGCTCGGCAAGCGCTTCCTCGGCTGCCTTGCGCTCGGCGGCTACCGCAGCGGCCGTGTTCTCGGCGTTCGCGCGCGCCGCGGCCTCGTGCTCGGCGGCGGCAGCCGCCTCGCCCGCTTCGTGCGCCGCTGCGGCGGCCCTGGCGTCGGCTTGCAGCCGCGCCTGCGCCGTGCGCCTGAGCTCGTCGTCCGCCTCGGCGCGCTCGCGCGCGAGGCGGCTCGCTTCCCCGTCCGCGACCGCTCGGGCTTCGGCGGTGCGCACGAGGTTGTGCTCCTCGGCCTGCCGCTCCTTGGCCACCGCGAGCGCCTGCGCTTCGGCGCGCGCGCGCTCGCTGGCGAGCGCCGCGGCCTGCGCCTCCACCGCCGCACGCTCCTGCGCCAGCGCTCTTGCCTTGGTTTCGGCTTCGGAGCGCAGACGCGCCTGCTCGAGCGCCGCGCGCTCGGTCTCGGCGCGCTCGCGCGCCAGCCGCCCCGCCTCGGCCTGCGCGGCGACCTTGTCCTCGCCCTCGCGACGCAGCTTCTCTTCGGCGGCCTTCTTCTCGCGCGCCGCTTCCAGCGCGCGCGCTTCCGCATGCACGCGCTCGCGCACCGCGCGGCGCGCCTGCTCCTCCGCCGCCGCGCGCTCGCGCATCGCAGCCGCGGCCTGCGCCTGCGCCTCGGCACGCGCGCGGGCGTGGCCTGCCGCTTCCTCTTCCTTCGCGCGCCGCTCGGCCGCGAGGGCTGCGGCTTTCTTCTCCGCCTCCTCGCGGGTGCGAGCATCCGCGGCCGCCTGGGCCTCGGCGCGCTCGCGCTCCGCAACGAGCCGCGCCGCCTTGGCCTCCGCCTCGGCGCGCGCGTGCGCCACGCGGCGCAACTCGACCTCGGCGGCCTGGCGCTCGCGCGCGAGGTCGAGGCCGCGCTTCTCTTCGGTGACGCGCGCGCTCGCCTCCTGCTCCGCGGCCTTTTCGCGCTCCACGCGCTCGCGCTCCGGGCCCTGCAAGCGGTCGATGAGCTTGCTCATTGGTCTTTCGCCGCCTTCCTTGCCGCGGCGCGCGCGAGTGCCGTCACGTCAACCGCAGGCTTCTTGGGCGCCGGTGGCGGCTTGGCCGGTGCAGCGACCGGGGCGGCGGCCGGGGCGGCGGCCGGCTTGGCCGCGGCCGGCCTGGCGGGTGCCGCCGCGCCCTTCGGCGCGAAATCGAGGTTGATCATGTCGCCGAGCGCGTCGGCGAACGTCTCGCGCACCTTCAGCATCGCTGGCAGCGCCTTCTTGAACGCCTCGACGATCTTCGGGTCGTAGCGCTTGCCCGAGAGCTTCTCGATCTCGAAGACCGCGTCGTCCATGCTCTTCGGCTCGCGGTAATACTGCGTCGCGGTCATCGCCTCGAAGCTGTCGACGACCGCCATCACCCGCCCCGGCCAGGGAATCGCGTCGCCTTTCAGTCCGTCCGGGTAGCCCGAGCCATCCCAGTTCTCGTGATGCGTGAGCGCGATCTGCCGCGCGAGCTTCACGATCGGATCGTCATGCTCGCCGATGATCTCGGCGCCGATCTTCGGATGGCGCTTGATCCGCTCCCAGTCGGGCACCGAGAGCTTGTCGCGCTTTTGCAAAATCTCGGCGGGCACGCCCAGCTTGCCGACGTCGTGCAGCGGCGCCGCGACGAACATCATCTCGCAGACCTGCGGCTTCGCGCCCGCCGCCTGCGAGATGAGCTTCGTGTAGTGCGAAAGACGCATGACGCGGTTGCCGACCGCCGAGCTCTCGTGCATCTGCATGGCGCGCCCCAGGCGCTTGATGAGCTCGGTGCGCGTGCGCTCGAGCTGCTCGGTGCGCTCCTGCACCAGGCGCTCGAGCTCCTGGCGCCGGTCGATGAGCGCCAGATGCAGCCGCACGCGCGCCTTGAGCACCTTGGCGTTGATCGGCTTGGTGATGTAGTCGACCGCGCCGAGCTCGAGGCCCTCGACCTGCGCCTGCGCCTCGGTCTTGCCGGTCAGGAAGATGATCGGGATGTCGGCGGTCGCGGGCTCGCCTTTCAGCGCCCGGCACACCTCAAAACCCGACACATCGGGCATCTCCACGTCGAGCAGGATGAGATCGGGCTGCGGGCTGGCGAACGCCTTCTCGATGGCGGTGCCGGCATCGGACGCCGTATCGGCGTCGTAGTCCGCGCCGAGCGCCTTCGCCATCAGCGCGAGCAGATCGCTGTCGTCGTCGACCGCGAGAATGCGTATACGCTTGACGGTGCTCACTCGGGCGCCGTGTAGCCGGCTTGCGCAAGCCGCGCGCGCGCCTGCGGACCGCTGAGATAGTCGATGAAGTCGAGCACCAGGCGCGATTGCGCGACCGGCGCCGCGACATAGGTCGTGTACTTCTGCAGCTCGGGCGGCAGCGGCCCGGCGAGCTTGACACCCTTGACCGGAAGGATCTCGCTGATCTGGTGGATGCCGAGCTCGATCTCGCCGCGGCCGACCGGCTCGACGATGTAGCCGCCCTGCCCGAGACGCGCCTTGGCGCTGACCTCGGCGGCGATCCCCAGGCGCTCGAGCACCTCGGCGACATGCTTGCCGCTGGTGCCGACCTTCGGGTCGATATAGACCACCGACTTGGCAGCGAGCAGCGTGCGCCGGAAGGCGTCCACCGTGGAGATGTCGGGCAGCAGCGCCTTCTCATTCACCGCGACGCCGATGCCGACGCGCGCGACCGGCTTCGCGCCGCGCTGCACCAGGTTCTGTCGCTCAAGGCGTGGCAGCGTCTCCTCGGTGACGACCACCAGGTCGACTCCGGCGCCGCCTTGGCCGGATGCGGCGAGCGACTCGACGAGCGGCCCCATCGGCTGGTAGCGCACCTCGACCTTCGCATGCGGGAAGGACTGCGCCAGCGGCTCGACCAGCGACCTGGCCGCGCCGCCGGAAAGCACGCGCAGCTGCTGCGCAGCCGCCGCTGAGGCGAGCAACGCGAGCACGGCGGCGAGAACGGCCTTCATGCGCGCCTGCCTTTGCGCCGCTCGCGCTGCAGGCGCGCGGCGAACTGCTGCGCCGGCACGGGCTCGCCGCACAGGAAGCCCTGCACCCGGTCGCAGCCGTGGCGCTTGAGGAAATGGAGCTGCGCATCGGTCTCCACGCCTTCCGCGATGACCTGCAGGTGCAGCGCATGGCCAAGCGAGATGATCGCGGCCGCGAGGATGCCGTCTTCCGCCTCCGACCCGGTGCCGATGTCGCGCACGAACGAGCGGTCGATCTTGAGCGCGTCGATCGGCAGGCCCTTGAGGTACGAGAGGCTCGAGTAGCCGGTGCCGAAGTCGTCCACCGACAGGCCCAGGCCGAGCGACTTCAGCCCCTGCAGCGTGGCGATCGCGCTCTCGACGTTCTGCATCACCATGCTTTCCGTCAGCTCCATCTCCAGGCTCGCGGGATCGAGCCCCGTCTCCTGCAGGATACGCGACACGGCACGCACCAGTCCCTCCGCCCGGAACTGCCGCGCCGAGAGGTTGACCGAGACGACGCCCGGGTTGAGCCCGGCCTGCAGCCAGGCGCGCGTCTGGCGGCACGCCTCGTGGATCACCCATTCGCCGAGCTGCACGATGAGCCCGGTTTCCTCCGCGATCGGGATGAAGCGCGCCGGGCGCACCAGGCCCCATTCCGGGTGCAGCCAGCGCACCAGCGCCTCGGCGCCGATGATGGCGCCTGAGCGCAGGTCCACTTTCGGCTGGTAGTGCAGCGTGAACTCCTGTCTCTCGAGCGCGCGCCGCAGGGCATGCTCGAGCGCCAGGCGGTCGTTCACGCGCTCGTTCATCTCCGACGTATAGAACTGGAAGTTGCTCCTGCCGTGCTCCTTCGCGCGGTACATCGCCGCGTCGGCGTTCTTGAGCAGCGTATCGACATCGCGCCCGTCCTGCGGGTAGAGGCTGATACCCGCGCTCGCGGTCACGTAGAGCTCCTTGCCGTCGAGCGTCAGCGGCTCGGCGACCTTGGCGGTGATGCGCTGCATGGCGCGGAAGATGACCTCCTCGTTCGACTGGTCGTTCAGGATCAGCACGAACTCGTCGCCGCCCACGCGCCCGACGGTGTCGCCCTCGCGCAGCACCGCGCGCAGCCGCTCGCCCATGGCCTTCAGCAGCTTGTCGCCGACCGAATGGCCGAGCGAGTCGTTCACGAACTTGAAGTGGTCGAGATCCATGAACACGACCGCAATGTTCCGGGGATTGCGCTGCGAATGCACCGCCTGGCGCAGCCGATCGTGCAGCAGGTTGCGGTTCGGCAGCCCGGTGAGCGCGTCGTAGTTCGCCTGGCGCTCGAGCTGCTCCTGATAACGCTTGCGCTCGATCGAGTAGTGCATGGAGCGCAGCAGCAGCTCCCGGTCGAGGCGGCTTTTGACGAGGTAATCCTGCGCGCCGCCCTTCACGGCCGAGAGCGCGAGCGAATCGTCGTCATTGCCGGTGAGCACGATGATCGGCACGGCGGGCGAATGCGCGTAGACCTTGGTGAAGGTGTCGAGCCCGAAGCTGTCAGGCAGGGAGAGATCGAGAATCACGAGCGCCGTCTCGCCCGCCGAGAGGTGCTCAAGCCCCTTCGCCAGCCGATCGGCGCAATGCACGGCAAACGGCGCCTGCGGGTCCTCGCCAATCATCTCCCGGATGAGCCGCTCGTCACCCGGGTTGTCCTCGATCAGGAGGACGTTGTGCATGTCAGGCGTCAATGCCCATTGGGTGGCAGCGTGACCACCGTCAGCCAAAAAACGTCTATCGATTTCACCACGACGATGAACTTCTCCAGGTCCACGGGCTTGGTGACGTAGCAGTTGGCGTGCAGGTTGTAGCTCTTCAGCACGTCCTCCTCCGCCTTGGAGGTGGTGAGCACCACCACCGGGATACGGCGCAGGTGCTCGTCGGATTTGATCTCCTGCAGCACTTCGCGGCCGTCCTTCTTCGGCAGGTTGAGGTCCAGCAGGATGATGTCCGGGCGCGGCACGTCCTTGTACTTGCCGCGCCGGTGCAGGAACTCCATCGCTTCCACGCCGTCCTTCGCCCAGTGCAGCTTGTGGTAGACCTTGCCTTCCTTCAGCGCCTCGCGCGTCAGGCGCTCGTCGCCCGGGTTGTCCTCGACCAGCAGGATCTCTATAGGCGAGCGGCCGTCCGTCATGCTGTTTTCCTCGGTCTCATGGAAACTCCTTCTTCGGTAGCGTGAAGTGGAACGTGCTGCCGGCGCCGGGCTGCGAGGTGACCCAGATGCGCCCGCCGTGGCGCTCGGCCACCTTCTTGCAGATCGCGAGCCCGATGCCGGTTCCCGGGTACTCGCCCATCGCATGCAGGCGCTGGAACAGCATGAAGATGCGGTCGAAGTACTGCGGCTCGATGCCGATGCCGTTGTCGGCGATGCTGATGTGCCACTCGCCCGCTTCCTCCACCGCG
>DASQIG010000318.1:0-2474 GCA_035631735.1 Burkholderiales bacterium
CGCGCGCATCGAAGGCGACGTCGTCTCGCCCGCGGCCGGCCGATGAAAGTGGCACTCGCCGGCGCGGGCGGCCGGATGGGCCGCACGCTCATCGATGCCGTGCTCGCCGATCGCGAGCTCACGCTCGCCTGTGCCTTCGACGTGCCTGGCAGCTCGGCGATCGGCAACAGAGTCGGCTCGATCACCATCGGCGCAGACGCGGCGGCCGCCGGGCAATGCGATGTGCTGATCGACTTCACGCGTCCCGAGGGCACGCTCGTGAATCTCAAGCACGCGCGTGCGATGGTGATCGGCACCACCGGCTTCTCCGCCGCGCAACGGAAAGCCGTCGCGGAGGCCGCGCAGCGCATGCCGATCGTCATGGCGGCGAACTTCGCCGTCGGCGTCAACGCCGCCTACCAGCTCGCGGAGACCGCCGCGCGCATCCTCGGTGACGGCTACGACGTCGAAATCATCGAGGCGCACCACCGCCACAAGGTCGATGCGCCCTCCGGCACGGCGCTGAAGCTGGGCGAAGTCGTCGCCCGGGCGCTGCAGCGCGAGCTGCCGCAGGTCGCCCGCCACGGCCGCCAGGGCGAGACCGGCGAGCGGCCGGCGAAGGAGATCGGCTTCCACGCCATCCGCGGCGGCGACATCGTCGGCGAGCACACCGTGCTGTTCGCCGGCGCCGGCGAGCGCGTGGAGATCACGGTGCGCTCGCAAAGCCGCACCACCTATGCGATGGGCGCCCTGCGCGCCGCAAAATGGCTGCGCGGCAAGCCGCCGGGGCTCTACGACATGTTCGACGTGCTGGGCTTGCGCTAGGGCCGTATAATTGCAGCTGCAGGACGAGCGGGAAGGGCAACAGCCTTCCCGCTTTTCGCATCCGCATCCATAAATGACCAGCCTAGACGCAGCGCTTCTCGTCCTCGCCGACGGGACGGTGTTTCGCGGCCGCTCGATCGGCGCGCGCGGCATGGCCGTCGGCGAAGTGGTCTTCAACACCGCGATGACCGGCTACCAGGAGATCCTCACCGATCCGTCCTACTGCCGCCAGCTCGTCACGCTGACCTATCCGCACATCGGCAACACCGGCGTCAACGACGAGGACACCGAGTCGGGGCGCATCTTCGCGGAGGCGCTGATCGTGCGCGACGTGCCGCGGCGGCACTCGAGCTGGCGGGCACGCTCGGACCTCCCGTCCTACCTCGCCAAGCACAACATCCCGGGGATCGCCGACATCGACACGCGCCGGCTCACTCGCATCCTGCGCGAAAAAGGCGCGCAGAACGGCTGCTTGTTGACCGGCGAGGTCGACGAGCAGCAGGCATTGGCCAAGGCGCGCGAGTTCCCCGGCCTCGCCGGCATGGACCTCGCGAAGGTCGTGAGCGTGGGCCAGCCCTACCACTGGGCCGAAGGGCGCTGGGAGGCGGGTAAGGGCTACCGCCAGCTCGAGAATCCGAAGACGCACGTCGTCGCGTACGACTACGGCATCAAGCGCAACATCCTGCGCCTGCTCGCCGAGCGCGGCAGCCGGGTAACCGTGGTGCCGGCGACGACGCCGGCGCGCGAAGTGCTGCGCCTGAAGCCCGACGGCGTATTTCTCTCCAATGGTCCGGGCGATCCCGAGCCGTGCGACTATGCCATCGAGGCGATCGGCGAGATCCTCGACGCCACGCAGCTCCCGGTGTTCGGCATCTGCCTTGGCCACCAGCTCATGGGCCTCGCCTCCGGCGCCAAGACCCTCAAGATGAAGTTCGGCCACCACGGCGCCAACCACCCGGTCAAGGATCTCGACACCGGGCAGGTCGTGATCACGAGCCAGAACCACGGCTTCGCCGTCGACCCGGCGACGCTGCGCGCCAATCTGCGGCCGACGCATGTATCCCTCTTCGACGGTTCGCTCCAAGGGCTCGCCCGGACCGATCGCCCAGCCTTCTGCTTCCAGGGGCATCCGGAAGCGAGCCCGGGGCCGCACGACATCGGCTATCTCTTCGACCGCTTCGCCAAGCTGATGGCGGATGTCAAATGAGAAAAATGGGGTCCGTCCCCATTTATCGGTAGATGCCTAAGCGCACCGACATCAAGAGCATCCTCATCATCGGCGCCGGGCCGATCGTCATCGGCCAGGCCTGCGAGTTCGACTACTCGGGCGCGCAGGCTTGCAAGGCGCTGCGGGCCGAGGGCTATCGCGTCGTGCTGGTGAACTCGAACCCCGCGACCATCATGACCGATCCCGGCATGGCGGACGCGATCTACGTCGAGCCGATCACCTGGCAGGTCGTGGCGCGCATCATCGAGAAAGAACGGCCCGATGCCCTGCTGCCGACGATGGGCGGCCAGACCGCGCTCAACTGCGCGCTCGACCTCGCGCGCGAAGGCGTGCTCGAGAAGTACGGCGTGGCAATGATCGGCGCCTCGCGCGCGGCGATCGACAAGGCCGAGGACCGCGAGAAGTTCAAGAACGCGATGAAGCGCATCGGGCTGGCCTGTCC
>DASQIG010000319.1:0-2480 GCA_035631735.1 Burkholderiales bacterium
GAGCTCGCCGCCGCCGAACGCGGGCCGCGCGGCGCCGGCGATCAGCAGCGCCTTGTCGACGTTGTGATGCAGGATCGCGCCGAAGCGCTCGAGATAGAAGCGCGAGAGGCCGACGCTCAGGTTCTCCGCGAGCGCGTCACACAGGCTGTCGGGGTGGCCGAGCCCCTTGCGCTCGACCACCTCGTAGCGCGCAGTCGCCGGCGAGCGCGCCTCCAGCGCGCCTACCGCGATGGTCGTCAACTGAGGCTGGGAGCGCCGTAGGCCGCCGACGAATACCCCGGCATGCGTACGCTGGCGAGCGGGGCCGGCGGCGCAAGCGGCGGACGCTCGCGGGTCTCGCGCTCGATGCCGGCGCGCGCGGCATGCGCTAGCTCGGACATCTCGTGCGCCAGCGCATCGAGCACATCGTCCATCGACAGGATGCCGTAGACACCGCCCCCGTCCGCCGCCACCACCAGGCGGCGCACGCCGTGCTCGCGCATCGCCGCGATCGCCTGGTCGAGGCTCGCGCCGACGCCGATGGCGGCGAGCGCGTCGCCGTCGGCGACCTCCGCGAGCGTGGTGCGCGCGGCATCGGCGCCGCGCGCCATGGCATCGACCACCAGGTCACGATCAGTGACGATGCCGATCGCTTGCGTGCCGGCCGGACCGGTGGCAGTGACGAGCAGCATGCCGACGTGATGCTCGCGCATCAGGGCCGCGGCGCGCTGCAGGCTCGCCGCGCCGTCGGCGGCGACGATGTTGCTGGAGCAGATGTCTGAGATCTTCATGGGGGTCCTCGAGGAGTAGACCCTCGCATTACGCGCGTCCGGCGGCCGTCGCGGCTTGACACAGATCAAAACCGCTTCGCGGCGCCCACGTCAGCATGCCGCAATGAAACGCATCGGTCTCTTCGTCGCTACCAACCTTGCCGTGCTTCTCTTGCTCTCGATCATCGTGCGCGCGCTCGGCATGGATGCGTGGCTTGCTCGGCAGGGCATGGGGCTCGATGGCCTACTTGGCTTCGCGGCGCTGGTGGGCTTCGGCGGCGCGCTCTTGTCGCTCGCACTGTCCAAGTGGACAGCGAAGAAGCAAATGGGCGTGCGCCTTATCACCGAGCCGCGAACGTCCGATGAGGCATGGCTTCTCGATGCGGTGGCGTCGCACGCCGAGCGCGCGGGCATCGCAATGCCCGAGGTGGGCATCTTCGACGCTGCCGAGATGAACGCCTTTGCGACCGGCGCGCGGCGCGACCGTGCGCTCGTCGCGGTGAGCTCGGGCCTCCTGCGCGGCATGACGCGCCACGAGGCGGCCGCCGTGCTGGGACACGAGATCGCCCACGTCGCGAACGGCGACATGGTGACGCTCGCGCTCATTCAGGGCGTGGTCAACACGTTCGTCATCTCGCTTGCGCGCATCATCGGCCTGGTGCTCGACAGCGCGCTCGGCGGCGGCCGCGAGGCCGAGCGCCGCCGCGGCATAGGACCGTTCTACTTCCTCGTCGTGGTCGTGCTGCAGCTCGTGCTCGGCATGTTCGCCAACCTGATCGTGATGGGGTTCTCGCGTCAGCGCGAGTTCCGCGCGGACGCGGGCGGCGCAAGGCTCGCCGGCACTGCGAACATGATCTCGGCGCTCGAGCGGCTGCAGACGTCACCGTTTGCGCCGCTGTCGGTCCAACTCGCCGCCTTTGGCATCGCCGGCGACGGCGCGAGCGGTTTGCTCCGGTTCTTCATGAGCCACCCGTCACTCGCCGACCGGGTTGCGGCGTTGCGGGCGGCGGCCGCACGCCATGACGGCCAATCCGTCGCGGTGCCGTCCTCCTGGCGTGGCGCCCGTTGACATGCTGATCGTCGCGGCGACCGACGGATCCGAAGGCGCGACGCGCGCCGTGGAGATGGCAGGACGTTTGAGCAAGGCATGCGGAGCGAAGCTGACCGTGGTGACGGTCGGCAGCGGGCGCTTGTCAGCCGACGAGGCCAGCGCCGCGCGCCGGCTGGGCGTGCCAGAGGGCGATCTCCTCGAGCATTTCACACGCGAGATTCTCGACAAAGCGACCGAGCGCGCGCGTGCCGCGGGCGCGTCGCAGATCGAGATCTGCGACTGCGTCGGGAACGTTGCCGAGAGGATCCTGGATGTCGTGCGCAGCGACAAGCCGGACCTGCTGGTGGTCGGCCGGCGCGGACGCGGACGCGTCGCCGGGCTGGTGCTTGGCAGCGTCTCGCAGAAGCTTGCGGCAAGCGCGCCGTGCGCCGTTCTGGTCGTACCCTAGGCTGCGATCAGTCGGCGCCTTCGGCCCAGTACTCGCGCCATGGAATCGCGCGATGGCGCTCAGCCCACTTCTTCGCGCTCGCGATTGCCACCCTGATCGATTGTCCCTCCGGATGGCCGCCTTCGAGGAGCGCATTCGCGATCTCGATCGCCTTGCGCCGCACGGGCGGCGCTAGGTGCTTCATGGAAGCGGGGTAATCGCTTTCGTTCCAGGGCATGCGCCAATCATGCGC
>DASQIG010000320.1:0-13619 GCA_035631735.1 Burkholderiales bacterium
TTGAAGCCCTTTTCGCTCGCATAGCTGATGAGCGCGCTCGACGAGGCGTCGCCGAAGGCGCATTCCAGCTCAGCGCCGGGCACGTTGTTCAGCACATCGAGCAGATAGTTGACGTTGAAACCGATGTCGAGCGCATCGCCGCTGTAGCGCACCTCGAGCTCTTCCTGCGCTTCCTCCTGCTCGGCATTCGAGGAGATGATCTTCAGGCTGCCTTCGCCCAGCACCCAGCGTACGCCGCGGAATTTCTCGTTTGACAGGATCGCCGCCCGCTGCAGGGCCTGGCGCAGCGGCTCGCGCCCGGTATGCAGGCGATTCTTGTGCTGCGCTGGTATCACGCGCGTGTAGTCCGGGAACTTCCCATCGACGAGCTTCGACACGAGGTCGATCGCCCCAAAGCTGAATGCTGCTTGCGTGGCGGACAGTTCGATGTGCACTTCATCCTCGGTGTCGGTCAGGAGCTTCGTGAGCTCGAGCACGGTCTTGCGTGGCACGATGGCCTCCTGGCGCGGCATGCTTGCTGGCAGCTCGAGCGAGCTGAACGCGAGCCGATGCCCATCCGTGGCGACCAAGCGTAGCTCGGCACCGTCGACCACCATCAGCAGCCCATTAAGGTAGTAACGGATGTCCTGCTGCGCCATGGCGTAGTGCACAAGTCCCAAGTGCCGGCGCAGGAGCTTCTGCGGCAAGGTAAAGCGCGCCGACTCTGCAGCAGCCTTAGCAAGTCGGGGGAAGTCCTCCGCGGGGAGTGTCTGCAGGCTAAAGCGGCTGCGACCTGCCCGTACCAGCAGGCGCTTGTCCTGCGCTTGCAAGCTCACTTCCGCGTCCTCCGGCAGCGCGCGCAGGATGTCCAGCAGCTTGCGCGCGCCGACGGTGAGCGCGCGGGTCTCGCGCGAGCCGGCGAGGCCGCTGCGCGCAGTAATCTGGATCTCGATATCGGTCGCGAGAAAAGCGAGCGTATCTGCCGCGCCGTCGATGAGCACGTTCGACAAGATCGGCAGCGTATGGCGCCGCTCGATGATTCCGCTTACCGCGGCAAGCGGTTCCAGCAGCTCGTCTCGCTTTGCTTTAATCATTCTTCTACCTAATTAGTAGTAGCTAATAGGGGCGTCACAAGCGTGGGACAATGGGCAAAAGCGCTTTGCCAGCAGCCGCTTGCCTGACGCGGGAAGCCGGGAAAAGCTGTGGAGCGGCGATGAGGCGCTGGGGACAGTTCGCGGCCGCAATTGAAGCCGGGCCGCTTATTCACAAATTGCACGCGGTTCGTACACAGCTTGTTCCACCGCATCAACCCTTGAGCACCTGTTCGAGCACCAGGTAATCGCGGTTGAGCGAACTGTCACGGCTTCGCAGGCCGGCGATGGTCCGGCAGGCGTGCAGCACGGTCGTGTGATCGCGGTTGCCGAAGGCCTCGCCGATCTCGGGCAGGCTCATCTGCGTCAGATCCTTTGCCAGGGCCATCGCGACCTGACGGGGCCGCGCCACGTTGCGGCTGCGCTTTTTCGAGTGCATGTCCGAGATCTTGATCTTGAAGTACTCGGCCACCGTCTTCTGAATGCCTTCGACGCTCACCTGGCGGCTGTTCAGATTCAGGATGTCGCGCAGGGCTTCCTTCGCGAGGTCGAGCGAGAGCTCCCGCGCGGTGAATCGCGCAAAAGCCAGTACCTTTTTAAGGGCGCCTTCCAGCTCGCGCACGTTGGAGCGGATATGCTTGGCGATGAAGAAGGCGATCTCTTCGGACACGGCTACCGCTTCGGCTTCGGCCTTCTTCAGCACGATCGCCACCCGCATCTCGAGCTCCGGAGGCTCGATCGCTACGGTCAATCCCCAGCCGAAGCGGGAGATGAGCCGCTCCTCCATGCCCGCGATTTCCTTCGGGTACGTGTCGCAGGTGATGACGATCTGCTTGCGCGCCTCGACCAGCGCGTTGAAGGCATAGAAGAACTCCTCCTGTGTGCGTCCCTTGTTGGAGAAGAACTGGATGTCGTCGATCAGCAGCAGGTCGAGCGAATGGTAGTAGCGCTTGAAGTCGTCGAAGGACTTCTGTTGGTAGGCGCGCACCACATCGGTGACGTACTGCTCGGCGTGGATGTAGCGGATGCGCGCCTGCGGCCGCCGGTCGGCGACCTGATTGCCGATCGCCTGGACGAGATGTGTCTTGCCGAGTCCTACCCCGCCATAGATGAACAGCGGGTTGTACGAGATGCCGGGATTCTCGGCCACCTGGATCGCAGCCGCGCGCGCAAGCTGATTTGCCTTCCCGGTCACGAAGCTGTCGAAGGAAAAGCCCCGGTTGAGACGCGAGCGCTCTTGCACGACAGGTTCAGCCGCAGCGCGGGCCGCAGGCGCGGCAGGGCGCGCGCTCGGTTCGCCGGCGCGCGCAAGCACCAGGCGCAAGCCGAGTTCGCGGCCGCTCGTTTCCGCCACCAGTCGTTCGATGCGCGCTGCGAAGCGCTCGCGTACCAGCTCCAGCACGAAGCGGTTCGGTGCCGTGAGAATCAGCGCCTCTTCGGATGCGCCGGACTCGGGCGCCAAGGGCCGAATCCAGGTATTGAACTGTTGCGCGGGCAGCTCCTGCTCAAGACGACGCAGGCAGGCGTCCCAGAGGGTTTGCATCTTTTAGTTGGCCTAAAGCGAGTCTGAATTTTACCTTGCCGGCGACAGGTTATCCACAGCGCGCGACGCAGGTTTTTTCGATTTGACAATGCATTCAGCAGCACGCTCTAATACCGCCCTTTTTCGCCTTCGGGGCAGTCCATGAAGCGCACTTACCAACCGTCCAAGACGCGCCGCGCACGCCGCCATGGCTTCCTCGTGCGCAGCCGCACGCGCGGCGGACGCGCGGTGTTGCGCAACCGGCGCGCGCGTGGCCGGCGGCGCGTCGGGCTGTAGCCGTTGTAGCGCCGGGCAAGCGTTTCGGGCTCGATGCAAGTCGCCGGCTGCGCCGCAAGGCGCAGTTCGAGCAGCTGCTGCGTGAAGGCGAGCGGCGCAGTCTCGGCGGCTACATGTTTTATGTTGGGCGCCGCGGTGTACGTGCGCCGCGCCTAGGGATTCTGATCTCGCGCCGGCACGCCGCCGCCGCCGTCGAACGTAACCGCATCAAGCGATGTATCCGCGAAGCCTTCCGACTCGAGCAGGAGAACCTAGGGAGCCTCGAGCTCCTCATCCGGCCGCCCTACGGGGTGCGTGCCTCGCCGAGCATGATCAGGGACTTGCGCGAACTGCTGCGTCGCCTGGCGGCGTGATGGCGGCGGTGCTGCGAGCCTTGGTGCTCGCTTATCGGTGGTTCGTGCGCCCGATTCTGCCTGCGGCCTGCCGCTTCCACCCCAGCTGCTCCGAATATGCCGAGCAGGCGCTCGAGCGCCACGGCGCCTGGCGCGGCGGCGCGCTCATCGCCCGGCGGCTTTGTCGCTGCGGTCCTTGGCACCCCGGCGGCTACGACCCGGTGCCTTGAGCATGGATACGCAGCGGCTCGTTCTTCTATTCATCTTCGGCTTTTCGGTTCTCATGCTGTGGGAAGCCTGGCAGCGGGAGCATCTGCCGAAGCCGCCCGCGCACGCCGAGCAACCCGCCGCGCCTAAACCACCCACCGCCGCTCCTGCGCCGACCCCAGGAGCGATTGGCACGCCTGCCACGCAGAAAGGCGAGAGCATCGACATCACTACCGATCTCGTCATCGCCGAGATCGACACGCTCGGCGGCACGCTGAAGCGCCTGGAGCTCCTGCGGCACAAGGACTCCGCCGACCCGGAAAAGAATTTCGTCCTCATCAGTCCCGCGCATCAATACGAGGCACAAAGCGGGCTCGCCCGCGACGACGGACCGAACCACCGCAGCCTGTGGCGCGCCGAGCCCGGGCCGCGCACGCTGGCGCCGGGCGCCGATACGCTGCAGCTGCGTCTCAGGGCCTCAGGAAAGGACGGCGTGGAGGTGGAGAAGGTCTACACCTTCAGGCGAAACAGCTACGTCATCGATGTGGCGATGCGCGTGCATAACGGCGGCAGCGCCCCGCTCGCCACATACGCCTACTTGCAGCTCACCCACGACGGCAAACCCGAGGGCCAGCGCAACTCGGTCGCCGAGACCTTCGGCGCGCAGAGCTTTACGGGGTTTGCGGTCTACAGCGAAGAACACAAGTACCAGAAGATCCCTCCCGCCGATCTCGACAAGGGCAAGGCCGACTACGTCAGGCAGGCAACGGACGGCTGGCTCGCGCTCGTGCAGCATTACTTTGTCTCAGCCTGGCTTGCGCCGCAGGGAGTGCAGCGCGAGTACTTGCTCGAGAAGCGCCAGGACGGCAGCTACGCGGGCCGTCTGCTCGTGCCCGTAAGCGTCGCGCCAGGAGCCGACGCGACCGTGGACGTGCCGCTGTACGCTGGCCCACAGGAAAAACGCCGGCTAGACGCGGCCGCGCCAGGTTTGGAGTTGGTCGTCGATTACGGCTACCTGAAGGTCATAGCGTGGCCGCTATTTTGGCTACTGGAGAAGGTCCATGCGTTCACGGGCAACTGGGGCGTGGCCATCATCCTGCTCACGGTGCTGATCAAGCTGATCTTCTTTCCGCTCTCGGCGGCGAGCTACAAATCGATGGCCAAGATGAAGCTGATCACACCGCGGCTCACCAAGATCCGGGAGATGTACGCGAATGACCGGCAGAAGATGAACCAGGCAATGATGGAGCTCTACAAGACGGAGAAGATCAATCCGCTCGGTGGCTGCTTTCCAATCCTGGTGCAGATTCCCGTTTTCATCGCCCTCTACTGGGTGCTGCTCGCCGCAATCGAGCTGCGCCATGCGCCATTCATCCTGTGGATCAAGGATCTCGCTGCGCTCGACCCGTACTTCGTGCTGCCCATCCTGATGACCGCCACGATGGTGCTACAGACACGCATGAACCCGACGCCTCCCGACCCGGTACAGGCGAAGGTGATGCAGTTCATGCCGTATTTCTTCAGCATCTTCTTTTTCTTCTTTCCCGCGGGCCTCGTGCTGTACTGGCTGGTCAACAACATCCTTTCCATCCTCCAGCAGTGGCAGATTCAGCGCATGTTCGTACGCGACAAGCCTGCCCATGCCAAGCGATGAGGTAGCCCGCGACACGATCGCCGCGGTAGCCACCCCGCCCGGCCGGGGCGGCATAGGGATCGTTCGCATCTCCGGCCCCCGCGTAGAGCGCATCGCGCAAGCGGTGCTCGGCCATCTGCCCGCTGCCCGCCATGCCGAGTTTGCGCACTTTGCCGACGCGCACGGCGAGCCGATCGACGAGGGACTGGCACTCTATTTCCCGGCGCCGGCTTCCTACACCGGCGAAGACGTGCTCGAGCTTCATGGGCACGGCGGCCCGGTCGTGATGGGCACGCTCCTCGCCGCGTGCCTCGACGCCGGAGCGCGACTTGCGGCGCCCGGCGAATTTACGCGCCGTGCTTTCCTCGAAGGCAGGCTCGATCTTGCGCAAGCGGAGGCGGTTGCTGATCTCATCGACGCCGCGAGCCGCGAGGCTGCACGCAGCGCATTACGTTCGCTTAGCGGCGAATTTTCCGCCGCGATCGAGGCTTTGCAGCGCAACCTGGTGGAGCTGCGGGCGCTAACCGAAGCGCAGCTCGATTTTCCCGAGGAGGAACTCGATGACCTCCAGCGGCACGAAACGGCCGAGCGCCTGCAGGGGCTGCGCGCGACGCTCGATGAGGTGCTCGCGCGCAGCCGGCAAGGCAGCCTGCTACGAAGCGGCGTCCACGCGGTGCTCGTTGGCCGTCCGAACGTCGGCAAGTCGAGCCTCCTCAACCGCCTCGCCGGTGAGGAACGCGCGATCGTCACGCCGATACCCGGGACAACCCGGGATGCACTGCGCGAGCCGATCCATATCGAGGGCGTGCCGCTGGTTCTCGTAGACACCGCCGGCCTGCGCGAGTCCGGCGACGAGATCGAGCGCCTCGGCATGGCGCGTACGCAGCAGGAGCTCGGGCGCGCCGACATCGTCATCGCGGTTCACGAAGCGGGGTCGCAGGAGCGCATCTCGGCGCCGATCGCGCGCGAGACCGCGCGCATTGACGTGTACAACAAGGTCGATCTGCATCCATGCTTCCGTGCGCCGGCGGGTGCGCTCGCTGTGTCCGCGAAGACTGGGCAGGGACTCCCGGAGCTACGCCAAGCGATCCTGCGCACGGCCGGATGGTCGGCGACCGGAGAATCGGTTTTTCTCGCACGCGAGCGCCACCTGCGCGCGCTGGGGACGGCGAGCGCGCACCTCTCGAAGGCGGCCGAGCAGCAGACACGCTGGGAGCTCTTTGCCGAGGAACTGCGGCTCGCGCACGGCGCGCTCGGCGCCATCACTGGCGAGTTCACGAGCGATGATCTGCTGGGCGAGATCTTCAGCCGCTTCTGCATTGGGAAGTAAGCATTTCGACCCAATCAAGTGTTTGAAATTAAAGTGCTTGTCCGCATGGCGCAAGGGATCGCCGAAGCGCCGGCGACGCCCTGGGTGCTAGAATCCGCCGCCTGAACGAACCGCTAGCGCACCGGCCCAGCTCAGCTGGGCCTTTGACTTTCTGGAGTCAGCCTGCATGAACGCTGCGTCTACCGCGCCTGAGTGGGTACGCCATCAGGAGCTGCGGCAGTGGGTAGCCGACCTTGCCCGCCGCACCAAGCCCGCTAACGTCGTCTGGTGCGACGGCTCGCAGGCAGAGTATGAGCGGCTTTGCGAGGAGCTCTTAGCGAAAGGCACGTTCATCCAGCTGAACCCGGCGCTGCGGCCGAAATCGTTCCTTGCGCGTTCACATCCGAGCGATGTCGCGCGGATGGAAGACCGTACCTTCATCTGCAGTCGCTCCGAGGAGGACGCCGGCCCCACCAATAACTGGGTCGATCCGCACGAAATGCGCGGCGAACTCGAGCGCCTGTTCGAAGGCTGCATGCGCGGGCGCACGATGTACGTGGTTCCCTTCTCGATGGGACCGATCGGCTCGCCGATCGCGCAGATCGGCGTCGAAATTACCGACTCGGCCTACGTCGCAGTAAGCATGCGCGTCATGACGCGCATGGGACGTCCGGTTGTCGAGTGGCTCGGCGAGCAACGCAAGTTCGTGCCGTGCGTGCACTCTGTCGGCGCGCCTCTTGAGCCCGGTGAGGCCGATGTCGCCTGGCCGTGCAACGAAAAAGAGAAGTGGATCGTGCACTTTCCAGAGACGCGCGAGATCTGGTCGTATGGCTCGGGCTATGGCGGTAACGCACTTCTCGGCAAGAAGTGCCTGGCGCTGCGCATCGCGTCCGTAATGGCGCGCGACGAAGGGTGGCTCGCCGAGCACATGCTGATTCTCGGCCTCGAGGCGCCCTCGGGCGAAAAGAGCTATGTGGCGGCCGCTTTCCCGTCGGCCTGCGGCAAGACCAACCTTGCCATGCTGATTCCACCGGCGGCTTTCAAGGGCTGGAAAGTGACGACCGTTGGCGAAGACATCGCCTGGATCAAGCCCGGGCCCGACGGACGCCTTCGCGCCATCAATCCCGAGTACGGCTTGTTCGGTGTCGCGCCGGGCACCTCCGAGCACACCAATTCGAACGCGATGAAGATGCTGCGCGAGAACGTCGTCTTCACCAACGTCGCGCTTACGCCCGAAGGAGACGTCTGGTGGGAAGGAATGACGAGCGAGCCTCCAGCGCAGCTCACCGATTGGCAAGGACGACCGTGGACACCGGAAGACGGCAAAAAGGGCCACCTCGCCGCGCACCCTAACGCGCGTTTTACCGTTCCGGCATCGCAATGCCCGTCGCTCGACCCCAAGTGGGAAGACCCGCAAGGTGTGCCGATCGCCGCCTTTGTCTTCGGTGGCCGGCGCTCATCCACCGTGCCGCTCGTGGTTGAGGCGCCGACCTGGGAAGACGGCGTGTACATGGCGGCAACGCTCGGCTCCGAAACCACGGCCGCTATCACCGGCAAAGTGGGCGTTGTACGCCGCGACCCGATGGCGATGCTGGCCTTCTGCGGCTACAACATGGGCGACTACTTCGCCCACTGGCTCAGGATGGGTCGTGCGGTAAAGCAGCCGCCGCGCATCTTCAGAGTCAACTGGTTCCGTCGCGACACGCAGGGTCGCTTCATCTGGCCGGGTTTCGGCGAGAACATGCGGGTGCTGCAATGGATCGTCGAGCGCTGCCAAGGCCGCGCGCGCGGCGTCGAGACCCCGCTTGGCATCATGCCGCGCTTCGAGGACCTCGACTGGCACGGCCTGGAAACGAAGATCACGCCTGCGCAGTACGCGGAGCTGAGCCGCATCGATTTCTCCGCGTGGCAGGACGAGCTCAAATCGCACGACGAGCTGTTTGAAAAGCTCGGCGCGCGCGCGCCTTCTGCCCTCGACGCTCGCCGCGGGCGCATGCACGAGCGGCTCGCCGCTTAGCTCTGCCGCAGCAGATACGCGCCGCCGGCGGCCACGACTGCTGCCGCAGCCGCAGCACAAAACGCCGCCGGCGATCGCCAGTACTCCACGAGCGCTCCGCCGAGCGCCATTCCTGCGCCGACGCCGGCGAGCAGCGCACTCGTCGACCAGGTGAAAGCTTCCGTCGCGTGTTCGGGACGCGCCGTCTTGGCGACCAGCATTGATTGAATGATCAGCGCAGGCGCCATGACTATGCCGCCCAAGGTCGAGCACACTGCGAACGCCGCAATTTCCCACGGCAGTGCGAGCGGCAGAAGTCCCAAGCCCATCACCGCGAGCGTTACGCTGAACTGGCGCGCAAGCGGGCTGCGCCAGCGTCGGCTGCCGTAGGCCAGTCCACCGAACGCGCTGCCTGCGCTCATCACCCCGAGGAATACGCCGGCGAGTGCGGGGCGGTTGGCTTCGGCGGCATAAGCGGCAACACCAATCTCCGTTAGTCCAAACGCGATTGCGTAGCAGGCGACGATCATCACCAAGACGATGAACCGGCGCTCGTCGAGCGGGCCGAGCAGCGTGCTCGCCGTGCGGTGCGCTATGCGCCATTGACGCAGGGCCGCTGACTGCAGAAAAAGCTGCACGCCGATGAAGGCGCAGGCAGCCGCGCACGCCACGGCGATAGCCGGCGATGCCACCGCGACGAGCAACGCAACCAGCATCGGACCTGCGATGAACATCACCTCGATGAGCACGGAGTCGGCCGAATATGCGGTAGCCAGAGCTGCTTCATCGGTGAAACGCTGACGAAGGAACGTACGTATGCATACGGTGATGGGTGGAAAGGTCGCGCCCGCAGCCACAGCGCAGGTAAAGACGAGCGCCGCTGGAGCGCCGGTCAGCACGACGGCAATTAGCGCAGCGAGCGAAGCGGGAAAGAGAAGCGAGCACGCGAGGAGCGTGCCCCGTGGGCCTTGCCGGTCGATTAGCCTTCCGAGCGCAGGCGCGATGATGGCGAGTCCGGCAACGTAGGCTCCTGTAGTCGCCCCCGCGGTTGCGAATGAGCCACGGGCACCTTGTACGAGAAGCAGGATCGCCAAACCGCACATGCCGATGGGTAAGCGGCCTACCACCGACGCCGCGTACAGATATCGCACCGAGCCGTCGGCGAAAAGCCTGGCGTACACGCTCAGCGAAATCATGGGCGTTTGCTGCGCTGCAGCAGAGCGTGTGTTCCACGTGAAACCAACGCGATGGATCGCGTCACCATCACACGTCGCGTAAAATGCCACATCGCATGAAATTTCCCGCGGAATTCGACGTCATCGTGGTCGGCGGCGGCCATGCGGGCACCGAGGCCGCGCTTGCTGCGGCGCGAATGGGACGGCAGACGCTGCTCCTCACCCACAGCATCGAGACCCTCGGGCAGATGTCGTGCAACCCCTCGATCGGTGGCATCGGCAAAGGACATCTCGTCAAGGAGATCGATGCGCTCGGCGGTGCCATGGCACTGGCCACCGACGAGGCCGGCATCCAGTTCCGCACACTGAACGCATCGAAGGGCCCCGCCGTACGGGCGACACGCGCCCAAGCCGACCGCGTGCTGTATCGCCAGGCGATCCGGCGGTGGCTCGAAAATCAGCCGAACCTGATGATCTTTCAGCAGGCGGTAGACGACGTGCTCGTCGAAGGCGATCGGGTGATCGGCGTCGCCACGCAGTTGGGCGTTCAATTCCGAGCGCGGGCCGTGGTGCTCACCACCGGCACCTTCCTCGCTGGCCTGATCCACATCGGGCTCAGGAACCACACCGCTGGCCGCGCCGGCGAGCCCGCAGCGGCGACGCTCGCCGCTCGACTGCGCGAATTGAAGCTTCCGGTTGGACGCCTGAAGACCGGCACGCCGCCGCGGCTCGATCGCCGGACGGTGGACCTGTCCGTCATGGAAGTACAGCCGGGCGATTCGCCGGAACCGGTGTTCTCTTTCATCGGCGAGCGCAGCATGCATCCCCAGCAATTGCCTTGCTGGATCACCCACACCAATGAGCGCAGCCACGAAATCATTCGAGGGGCACTCGATCGCTCGCCCATGTTCACCGGCTTGATACAAGGCATCGGACCGCGCTATTGCCCGTCCATTGAGGACAAGGTGCATCGGTTCGCCGGCAAGTCGAGCCACCAGATCTTTATCGAGCCGGAAAGTCTGTCGACCAACGAGCTCTACCCGAACGGCATCTCGACGAGCTTGCCGTTCGACGTACAGCTCGACCTCGTGCACTCGATTCGCGGGCTGGAGCATGCCCACATCGTGCGGCCCGGGTACGCGATCGAGTACGACTATTTCGATCCCCGCGACCTGCACGCTTCGCTCGAGACGAAGTCGCTTCGCGGCCTGTTCTTCGCCGGCCAGATCAATGGCACCACCGGCTATGAGGAGGCGGCAGCCCAAGGGCTGCTCGCCGGATTGAACGCGGCGCTGCTCGCGGCGAACGAGGCCCCTTGGTACCCGCAGCGCGACGAAGCCTACCTCGGCGTGCTGGTCGACGACCTCGTGACGCGCGGCGTTTCCGAGCCCTACCGGATGTTTACCAGCCGGGCCGAGTACCGCCTGCAGCTGCGGGAGGACAACGCCGATCTGCGCCTGACCGATGTCGGCCGGCGGCTCGGCCTGGTCGATGACCGCCGCTGGAAATCGTTCAACCGCAAACGCGATGCGATCGCGAACGAGAAAGAGCGCTTGACGAATTTGATGGTAAGTACTGGCACTCGGCAAAAGAGGCCTGCAATTGAGCTTCTCAAGCGTCCTGAGGTTCGCTACGCCGATTTGGTGACGCACGCACCGGCGGCTCGTGAAATCGCTGAGCAGATCGAGATACAGGTCAAATACGAGGGATACATCGAGCGCCAGCGCGAAGAGGTGGCGCGCCGGCGCGAATTCGAGACGCTCGCATTGCCTGCCGATCTCGATTACCGCCGTGTCACGGGCTTGTCGGTCGAAGTGCAGCAGAAGCTCAACCGTTACCGGCCCGAGACGATCGGGCAGGCCTCGCGCATTTCGGGCATCACGCCGGCGGCGATTTCGTTGCTGCTGGTGCATTTGAAGAGAGGGTTTCAGCCGTCCAAAAAAACGGCATGACGCCGCGCACCGCGCTCGAGCGCGGCCTAGAACAATTGGCGCTCGCGCTTCCCGCGAGCGCGCGCGAGCAACTGCTGCAGTACCTGGCGTTACTCGCCAGATGGAACCGCATTTACAACTTGACCGCAATTCGTGATCCGCTCGGCATGGTGAGTCATCACCTGCTCGATTCCCTTGCGGTGCTGCCCCATCTGCCGTTAGCGCCGGGGGCGCGCGTCGCGGACGCCGGCTCTGGCGCCGGCTTGCCGGGGATACCGCTCGCCTTGGCAAACCCCGAATGGCAAGTGGCTCTCATCGAAGCGAACCAGAAGAAGGCCGCGTTTTTGCGGCAGGCGAGCATTGAGCTCGAGCTGTCCAATGTTGAAGTGCACGAAGGCCGGGTGGAAGCGTGGCGACCGACGGACGGCTTCGCGCTTGTTATCTCTCGTGCCTTCACGCGCGTTGCCGAATTCGTCGCGACATGCCGTCACCTCGTCGCCTCGGGCGGCATGCTCGCTGCAATGAAGGGCAAGCACCCACAGGCGGAGCTCGCCGACCTGCCGCCCGACGTGCACTGCAAAGCGGTTATCGCACTGGAAGTACCGTTCCTCGAAGCCGAGAGGCACCTGGTGCTGTGCGAGCTGCGCAGATGAGTACGACACGAGTGCTCGCCGTGGTCAATCAGAAGGGTGGTGTCGGCAAGACCACGACGAGCGTGAACCTCGCCGCCGCGCTGGCGCAGGCGGGCCGCCGCGTCCTCCTGATTGATCTCGATCCACAGGGCAACGCCACCATGGGGAGCGGCGTGGACAAGCGTGCCGCGGCGCGCACCGTGTATCACGTGCTGCTCGGCCTCTGCGAGCTCACTGCCGCACGCACGCGAAGCGAGCAGGGCGGTTTTGACTTGGTGCCGGCGAATCGCGAGCTCGCCGGCGCAGAGGTTGAACTGGTGGAGCTCCCCGGACGCGAGTCACGGCTGAAAGCCGCGCTCGAACGCGTGCTCGGCGAATACGATTTCGTACTCATCGACTGCCCGCCATCGCTCAGCTTGCTCACGGTGAACGGGCTCACCACGGCGCAGCGCGTGCTCATCCCGATGCAATGCGAGTACTACGCGCTCGAAGGTCTCTCAGATCTGGTGGCGACGATCAAGCGGGTGCGCGCGCACTTGAATCCGCAGCTCGAAATCGCCGGCCTGCTGCGCACCATGTACGACCCGCGCAACACGCTGTCGCAGCAGGTGTCGCAGCAGCTCGAGGCGCATTTCGGCGACAAGGTCTATCGCACGCTTGTGCCACGCAACGTGCGCCTCGCCGAGGCGCCGAGCTACGGCGTGCCGGCAGTGCTGTGGGACGCGAGCTCCAAGGGCGCGCAGGCCTATCTCGCGCTCGCGAGCGAAATCCTGGGCGCGGCGGCATGAAGGCGAAGGGGCTCGGACGGGGACTGGACGCGTTGCTTGGCGGAGACGAAGCGCCGCGCGAGGCGCTTGCCACGGTAGGTGTCGCGACCATCCGGCCTGGGCGCTACCAGCCACGAACGCGCATGGATGAGCGCTCGCTCGCCGAACTGGCGCAATCCATTCGCTCGCAGGGACTGCTCCAGCCGGTCGTGGTGCGGCCGGTCGATGGCGGCTACGAGCTCGTTGCCGGCGAGCGGCGGTGGCGCGCCGCGCAGATGGCGGGGCTCGAGCAGATCCCCGCGATCGTGCGCGAGGTGCCCGACGAGACGGCTCTGGTGATGGCGCTCATCGAGAACGTGCAGCGCGAGGATCTGAATCCGATCGAAGAGGCCGCGGCCGTCCAGCGGCTCATCGACGAATTCAAGATGACCCACGAGCAGGCGGCCGATGCGGTCGGCCGCTCGCGCAGCGCGACGAGCAATCTGCTGCGGCTGCTGAAACTGGCAAAGCCCGTGCAGGAAATGCTGATGCGCGGCGCGCTCGAGATGGGCCATGCCCGCGCGCTGCTCGCGCTCGACGGCGCGCGCCAGATCGAGCTGGCCACCCGCATCGCGGCGCGCGGGCTCTCGGTACGCGACACCGAGGCGCTCGTGCAGCGGCTGCTGCGTGCACCTGCTCAGCGGCGGCGCAAGCGCGCCGACCGCGATCTCGAGCGCCTGGCAGAGGAACTCTCCGAGCGCCTGGGCAC
>DASQIG010000321.1:0-3550 GCA_035631735.1 Burkholderiales bacterium
TCTCGATCCTCGTCACCTGGGTGCACACCGGCTCGCCCTACGTCGTGCCTTCAGCGATGTCCAAAGCGGGGCTGCACGTGATGACCAAGTCGCTCGCCGTCGAATGGGGCCGCCACGGCATCCGCCTGAACGCGATCGCGCGGCAGGCGCTCGAAGCGCAGCCCGACGTGCTGGTGGCGCAAGGCACGGAAGCCGGCGGTCATGGCGGCGAACGCGCGCTCTTCGCCCTGCTGCCCGCGGTGCGGGATATTGCGGGCAATACCCCAGTGCTTGCCGCCGGTGGCATCGCCGATCGCCGCGGCTATCAGGCGGCGATCGCGCTCGGCGCCGCGGGCGTGCTGGTCGGCACGCGCTTCAGCGCAACGCACGAGGCGCTCAGCGCGCCGCGGGCGAAGGAGCGCATCGTGCAGGCGAACGGCGACGCGACCCTCCGCACGACCGTCTTCGACGTCGTGCGCGGCTTCGATGGCTGGGCCGGCATCACCGGCCGGGCGCTGCGCAACGAGTTCACCGAGGCGTGGCACGGCCGGGAAGCGGCGCTGCGCGAGCGCATCGACGCCGAGCGCAAGGCGTATCACGCGGCGGCCGAGCGACAGGATTTCGACACGGCGCTGATCTTCGCCGGCGAAGGGGTGGATCTCATCGACGAGATACTGCCCGCTGCGGAGATCGTCCGCCGCCTCGTGCCCTGATGGCCGCCCAGGCTGCGCGCCCTGCCGCAACGCTGGCGCTCCTGCGCGACGCGCCCGGCGGTCCGCAGGTGCTGATGCTGCAGCGTTCGCCGAGCTCCGTGTTTCTTGGCGGCGCGTACGTCTTTCCCGGCGGCTCGCTCGAGACCGCCGACAGCGATCCGCGGCTGGTACGGCGGCTAAAGAACCTGCCGGGCAAAAATCCGCCCATCCCCTACTGGATCGCCGCCCTCCGCGAGTGCTACGAGGAGGCGGGCATCCTCCTCGCCTGCGACGCGACTGGCGCGCTGATCGATGCCGAGCGCGCGGCGCGGCTGGCGGCGGATCGCAATCGGCCGTTCATCGAGATGCTCGAAGCTGAAGACCTTTATTTGCCCGCCGGGGAGCTCAGCTACATCGGCCACTGGGTCACCGCGCCCGGCCGGGCGCGCCGCTTCGACACGCGCTTCTTCGTCGCCGCCGCGCCGCCCGGCCAGGAAGGCTTGCATGACGCGGCGGAAACCGTGCACACACTCTGGCTCTCGCCGCGAGAGGCGCTCGAGCGCTCAGCGCGGGGCGAGATCGAGCTCGTCTATGCGACGAAGCATACGTTGAGCGAGCTGAAGCCGTTCTCAACCGTTGAGGATGCGATGCGTCAGGTGCGCGCGCTCACCGACATCGAGGAGAACCGCGCCTGCATCGCCGTCGGCAAGGAGGGCGAGAAGATCTTCCGGCGCGCCGATGCGCCGTACTACGAGATCCACTGGAGCGATCCGCAGGAAACCGGGACCACCACGTACGATCTCATTGCCGGGGAGCCCAAGCGCCTGGACCGCTGGGTGACGCGGCTGATCGCGCCCAATCCGGGAATGATGACCGGGCCGGGGACGAACACTTACCTCGTCGGCGAGGGACCTTACGCGGTCATCGACCCGGGGCCGGACATCGCCTCGCACATCGAGAAGCTGCAGGCCTTCGGCAACATCAAGTGGATCCTGTGCACGCACACGCACCTCGACCACTCGCCTGCAGCGGCGGCGCTCAAGGCGGCAACCGGTGCGCAGCTCCTCGGCCGCCCGGCCCCGGCGGGCCAGGACGCGACCTTCAAGCCCGACTTCGTGCTCGAGAACGGCCAGCGCATCGAGCTGGGTGGCCTCACGCTGCGCGCGATTCATACGCCGGGGCATGCATCGAACCACCTGTGCTATCTGCTCGAGCAGACAAAGATGCTGTTCACCGGCGATCACGTGATGCAGGGCTCCACGGTGGTGATCAATCCGCCCGATGGCGACATGCGCGCATACCTGCAGTCGCTGGAGAAGCTGCTCGCCGAAGACATCGCCATCATCGCGCCCGGCCACGGCTATCTGATCGGCGCGCCGCACAAGGAGGTGCGCCGCCTCGTCGCGCATCGCCTGATGCGCGAGGAAAAAGTGCGCAACGCGCTCTTGAAGACCGGCGCCGCAACGGTGGAAGAGCTGCTGCCGCAGGTCTACGACGACGTGCCCTCGCGCCTGCATCGCTGGGCGGCGCGCTCGCTCACAGCACATCTCGAAAAGCTGGTGGCCGACGGGACCGTGCGCACCGCGGGCGAGCGCTATGCACTGGTACAATCCCGCTCGATCAGGGAGTAACCGCGCCATGGCAGAAGAAGACAAAACCGTCAGGATGGTCACCAACCTCGATCGCAAGGCGATCGAAGCCAGGCTCGCCGACGTGCGCAAGGCGGCGCAGGCCGAGAAGCTCAACGAGCTGGTGACGATGCTCACCGGCGTCGAAGGCATGCCGAAGGGGCAGATCGAAATGCGCGTGCGCAACGCGCTGCTATGGCTCGCCGACAAGCCGCAGCACCAGCGCATCACCGTCGATCTCGAGCTCGTCGAGCTCAACCTGAAGAACCTGAAATAAGCGTCGATTACGATCTCTTCACCATAGGAGGCGGCTCCGCCGGCGTGCGCGCCAGCCGCGTCTCGGCTTCCTATGGCGCGAAAGTCGCCATCGCCGAGTCGCATCTGTTCGGCGGCACCTGCGTCAACGTCGGCTGCATCCCGAAGAAGCTCTTTTCCTACGCGGCGCACTGGCGCGAAGAATTCGAGGTCGCGCAAGCCTACGGCTGGACGACGGGTGAACCGCGCTTCGAATGGCCTACGCTGCTGGCGAACAAGGACAAGGAGATCGCGCGGCTCAACGCCGTGTACGAGCGACTGCTCACCAACGTCGGCGTGGAAATCATCCGCGGCCGCGCCACCGTCATCGATCCGCACACCGTCGAGGTCGACGGCCGGCGCCACACCGCCAAGCACATCCTGATCGCCACCGGCTCCTGGCCGGTGATCCCGCCGATCGAGGGCCGCGAGCACGCGATCAGCTCCAATGAAGCGTTTCACCTTGAGCGTCTACCCGAGCGCGCGCTGGTCGTCGGCGGCGGCTACATCGCGCTCGAATTCGCGTCGATCTTCCACGGGCTCGGCGTCAAGACCACGCTCTCGTACCGCGGCAGGCGCCTGCTGCGCGGCTTCGACGCGGATCTCGGCGAGCACATCGCGGAAGAGATGACGCGCAAGGGCCTCAAGATCCACTTCGGCGGTGAGCCGGCGAAGATCACCCGGCATCCGCATGGCCTTGAAGTCGCCTACACCGACGGGCCGCACCAGACGACCGACCTCGTGCTCTTCGCCACCGGCCGCAAGCCGAACACCGCCAAGCTCGGCCTCGAGCGTGTCGGCGTAAAGCTCGCGGCGGATGGCGCGGTGATCGTCGATCAGTACTCGCGCTCGAGCGTCGAGTCGATCCATGCCATCGGCGACGTCACGAACCGCGTCAACCTCACGCCGGTGGCGACCGCCGAGGCGATGTGGCTCGCACGGACGCTCTTCGGCGGC
>DASQIG010000322.1:0-1842 GCA_035631735.1 Burkholderiales bacterium
CTGCGGGTAGGAAAGCGGCCGCCAGCGGCCGAGATCCGCGGCCGGAAAGCGCTCGGGCACATATAGCCCGCCGTCGGCGGCGAGGCCTTCGAGCAGGATGCCGGAGAAACGCTGGGGCTTGCCGCCGCCGCGGGTGCTGACGTAGAGCACGGCGCTACTTTTTCTTGGCTTCGCGCTTCTTCTCGAGCTCGTCGAACTTGCGCAGCTGCTGCGGCGTCGGCTTCTTGTGCGCGACCTGGCTCGCCGCCGCCTTTTTCCGGGGCGCTGGCGCCTTCTCCTGCGCTGCCGCCGAGAGGGCCAGCGCAGCGGCCGCCAGCAGGGCGAGCGCTTTCAAAGCAGCTCCTCCCTGCGCAGCCGCACGAGGTTGCCAGTGACCGTGTCGAGCCGCTCGATGCGCGCGGTGGCCTGCTCGACGTTCTTCTCGAGCGCGCGATGCGTGAGCATGACGATGTCGACCTGGCTTTCGCCCTCGCCGGGCTCGCGTTGCACCATCGCCTCGATCGAGATTTTGCAGTCGGCGAGCACGCGCGTGATGTCGGCGAGCACGCCCGGCCGGTCGAGCACGCGCATGCGCAGGTAGTACGAGGTCTCGACGTCCTGGATCGCGAGCACCGGCGTGTCGGAGAGCTGGTCGGGCTGGAAGGCGAGATGCGGCACGCGGTGCTCGGGGTCGGCGGTAATCAGCCGCGTCACGTCCACCAGATCGGCGACTACTGCGCTGGCGGTCGGATAGGCGCCCGCGCCCGCGCCGTAGTAGAGCGTCGCGCCCGCGGCGTCGCCTTTCACCAGGATGGCGTTCATCACGCCTTCGACGTTCGCGATCAGGCGCCGCGCCGGCACCAGCGTCGGATGCACGCGCAGCTCGATGCCCTTCGCCGCGCGCCGCGTGATGCCGAGCAGCTTGATGCGGTAACCGAGCTGCTCGGCGTACGCGATGTCCTCGCGCGTGAGTTTGGCGATGCCCTCGGTGTACACCTTCTTGAACTGCATCGGGATGCCGTAGGCGAGCGCCGACAGGATGGTGAGCTTGTGCGCGGCGTCGATGCCGTCGATGTCGTACGCCGGATCGGCCTCGGCGTAGCCGCGCTTCTGCGCATCCTGCAGGGCGGCGGCAAACGTCAGGCCCTTCTCGCGCATCTCCGACAGGATGAAGTTGGACGTGCCGTTGATGATGCCGGCGATCCATTCGATGCGGTTGGCGGTGAGCCCCTCGCGCAGCGCCTTGATGATCGGCACGCCGCCGGCGACTGCGGCCTCGAACGCGACCATCACGCCCTTCTTTTGCGCGGCCGCGAAGATCTCGTTGCCGTGGTGGGCGAGGAGCGCTTTGTTGGCGGTGACGACGTGCTTGCCATGAGCGATCGCTTCGAGCTGCAGGTCCTTGGCGATCGTGGTGCCGCCGATCAGCTCGACCACGATGTCGATCTCGGGCGAACGCACCACCTCGAAGGCATCGCCGTGGATGCGGGCCCGGTCGCCAACCTTGCGCCGCGCGAGCTCGTTGGCGCGCTCGGCGACCTGCGTGATCTGGATCGGCCGGCCGGCGCGCCGCTGGATCTCGTCGGCGTTGCGGTTCAGGACTTCCCAGGTGCCGCCGCCGACCGTGCCGATGCCGAGCAGGCCGACACGGATCGGTTTCACGCAGCGCCTCTCAGCAGCCCATCCTTGCGGAACATGTCGCGAACGCCACGCGCGGCCTGCCGCAGGCGCATCTCGTTCTCGATGAGCGCGATGCGCACGTGGTCGTCGCCGTAGTCGCCGAAGCCGATGCCGGGCGCGACCGCGATCTTCGCCTGCGCCAGCAGGCGCTTGGTGAATTCGAGCGAGCCGAGCTTGCTGTAG
>DASQIG010000323.1:0-5121 GCA_035631735.1 Burkholderiales bacterium
TCGGCGAGCATGCGACCGCCGACCATCACGATGATGCGCTGCGCGAAGCGAAACACCACATTCATGTCGTGCTCGATGAACAGCACCGTGAGGTCCTGCGACAGTCCGGCGATGACGGCGAAGAGCTCCGCGCTCTCGTCCTTCGGCACGCCGGCCGCGGGCTCATCCAGCAGCAGGACCCGCGGCCGCGTCGCGAGGGCGAGCGCGATCTCGAGGAGCCGCTGCTGGCCGTAGGCGAGCTCGCGCGTCGCGCGGTGCTCCACGTGCGCGAGCCGCAGGCGCTCGAGGATGCCGTGTGCCTCCTCGATCGCCGCGCCGAACGCCGGCAGAGCGCGCCACCAGTTGTCGGCGTGGCCCTCGCGCTCGAGCACGGCGATCGCCACGGATTCGAGCGGCGTAAGCGCGGCGAATAGGGTGTTGATCTGGAAGGTGCGCGCGAGGCCGGCACGCACGCGCGCTTCGGGCCTGAACGTCGTGATGTCGCGCCCGGCGAGAAAGATCTGGCCGCTGTCCGGGGCGAGCATCCCGGTGAGCAGGTTGATGAGCGTGGTCTTGCCGGCGCCGTTCGGGCCGATCAGGGCGTAGCGCACCCCGGCAGGCAGCTCGAGCGCGATCTCCTGCGCCACCACCAGCGAGCCGAATCGCTTATTCAGGCCTTTTGTAGAGAGCACTCAGCCCGCCCAGGATGCCGTTCGGGAGAAACAGGACCACCGCAACGAGCAGCAGCCCCACCCAGAAGTACCAGTACTGCGGATTCATGCTGGCGAACTGGTCGCGCGCCACCATGTAGACGATCGCTCCGACGATACCGCCATAGAGGCGGCCGGCGCCGCCCAGGATCAGGATCACGAGCACGTCGGCCGAGCGGCCGAAGGACAGCACTTCGAGCGACACGGTTGAGGTGGTCTGCGTGAGGAGCGCGCCGGCGGCCCCTGCCAGGGTGGCCGAGAGGGTGTACGCCTTGCGCAGGTGGGCGAGGCTCGGCGCGCCGATCGCCGGCATGCGCGTCGCGTTCTCGCGGATGCCGCGCAGTGCCAGGCCGAACGGCGAATGAATGATCCGCCGTGCCGCCAGAAAGAGCAGAAACAGCACGGCCAGCGAATAGGCATATGCCGTGCGGCCATAGAGGTCGAACTTGAAGCCAAGGAGCGGGGCGATCTTCACGCCCTGCAGGCCGTCGGCGCCTCCCGTGAGCCCGCTCGCGCTGTTCGCCGCCTCGGCGAGCAGGAGCCCAAAGCCCAGTGTCAGCATGATGAGCGCGAGATGCCGAAAGCGCACGATGACATGGCTCGTCACATAGCCGAGCACGCCGGCGGCGATGGCGGCGAGCACCAGACCGGTGAGGGGTTCGCCGAAGTAGTACTTGGAGAGTAGTCCCGCCGCGTAGGCGCCAAAGCCGAAGTAGGCGGCGTGCCCGAGCGAGACGATGCCGGCATAGCCGAGGATGAGATCGAGCGACAGCGCAAAGAGCGCGGTGATCGCGACCTGGCTGGCGAGCGCGAGGTAGCTCGGCGCGACGACAAAGGGCAGGAGCGTCGCCGCCCAGAAGGCAATCTCGAGCGGCCGCACGCGCACCTGCCGGCGGAAGTACAGCTCAGCGCTTGCCAAAGAGGCCCACGGGCCGCCACATGAGGAGCGCGACCATCACGAGGTAGATGAGAAAGGCGCCAAGCCAGGGGAGGTAGTACTTGCCCGCCATGTCGCTCACGCCGAGCACGGCCGCGGCGGCGAACGAGCCGCCGATCGAGCCGAGACCGCCTACCGCGACGACGATAAGCACATAAACCAGGTAGTTCAGGGCGAACGCGTGGTCGAGTCCCACGACCTCGATCGCAGCCGCGCCGCCGAGACCGGCGAGGCCGCCGCCGAGCGCAAAGGTGATCATGAAGGCGCGGTCCACGTCGATGCCCAGGCCGCGCGCCATGCGCTGGTTGTCGACCGCAGCGCGCACCTGCGCGCCGAAGCGCGTGTACTCGAGCGCCGCGACCAGGACGATGGCCACGGCGAGGCCCATGGCGATGAGGAACAGCCGGTAGGCGGCGAAGCTCATGCCGAAAAGCTCCACCGAGCCGCGCAAATACGAGGGCATCGGCGTGGACTGCACCACCGTGCCGTAGGACCAGGCGTAAACCGCTATGGAAATGAACACGATGCCGATAGTGAAGAGACACTGGTCAAGGTCGCTCGCGCGATACAGGCGCCGGTAGAGCGTGCGCTCGAGGACCACGGCGACGGCGGCGGCGGCGAGGAACGCCATTGGCAGCGTGGCAAAGAACGGCCAGCCGTAGCGGTTCGTCAGCGTCACGGTGACGTAGCCGCCGATCATCGCGAAGCTGCAGTGTGCGAGGTTGACGAAGTTCATCATGCCGAGCGTCACCGACAGCCCCACCGAGAGCAGGAACAGCAGCATCCCGTAGGCGAACCCGTCGAAGAGCACGCCTGCGAGCGAGGCGAACATCTAGGAAATCGGGGACAGGTGCGTAATTATTTTGTCACTCGCTCGCGCGCCAGGCCGGCCGGGATAATTGCGCACCTGTCCCCGATTTATTTCTGCTTGCGGCGCTCGCCGGCCGGGTCCTTCACCGCGCTGATTTTGTCGAACGGGACGTTGGCGTATTCGTTGCCCACCTTCTGCACGCGCCGGATGTAGACGTCCTGCACCACGTCGCGCGTCTCCGGGTCGATCGACATCGGCCCGCGCGGGCTCTGCCACTTCAGGCCCTTCGCCGCCGCGATCATCGCTTCGCCGTCGCTGTTGCCCTTGGTCTTCTTCAGCGTCTCGTAGATCGCCTGCATGCCGTCGTAGCCGCCGACCGAGAAGAAGTCCGGGTTGCGGCCGTGCATCGCGTTGTATTCCTTCACGAACGCCTTGTTCTGCGGGTTGTCGAGCGTGTAGTCGTAGTGCCAGGCGGTGATGATGTCGAGCGCGGCGTCGCCCATGCTCTTCAGCGCCGCTTCCGCGGTGGTTTCGCCCGAGCCGAGGATCCTCGTCCTTTTCTTGTCTATCCCGCGCTCGGCAAATGCCTTGCCCAATGCCGCCGGCTGCGCGCCGCCCGGGATGAAGATGTAGATCGACTCCGGGGCGAGATCCTTCGCGCGCTGCACGAAGGCGGAGAAGTCAGGGTTCGCCACCGGGAAGCGCACCGAGCCGATGATCTTGCCGCCGGCGGCCTCGAAGCCGGTCTTGAACGCGGCCTCGGCGTCATGCCCGGGGCCGTAGTCCGTGACCATGGTGTAGTTCTGCTTGATGCCGCCCTTGGTCGCTGCCCAGGTGCCGAAGGTCTCCATGATCTGTGGCAGGGTCACCGAGGTGCGGATCATGTAGGGCGACTTGGTGATGATGATCGAGGTCGCGGCGTTCATGACCACCATGAACTTCTTCGCCTCCGCCGACACATCGGCCGCCGCGAGCGCGTTCGGCGTGAGCAGGAACCCCGCCAGGATGTCCACCTTGTCGCGCACGATCAGCTCCTGCGCGTGGCGCTTCGCCACGTCGGGCGCGACGCCGCCGACGTCCCGGCGGATGATCTCTATCTTCCTGCCGGCCACCGTGTCGCCGTGCATCTTCATGTAGGTCTTCGCGCCGTTGTCCATCTGCGCGCCGGCGTCGGCGAACTGGCCCGAGAGCACGTTGATCATGCCGATCCTGATGCTCTGCTGCGCGGCCGCCGCGAACGGCACGAGCAGCGCGACCACGGCAATCATTCGAAGCATGGTTCCTCCTCCTAAGGAAGCCGTACCATACCAAAAATGAAAAGAAGCAGCGAAAGGATCCTCACCACCCACGTGGGAAGCCTCCCGCTGGTGAATGGAAATCCGGTGGAGGCGATCGTGCGCAGGCAGCGCGAGCTCGGCCTCGATCTGATCAACGAAGGCGAGTACACCAAGGGCGGCGACTGGCTGTCGTACGTCGAGGCGCGCTTCGGCGGCTTCGAGCCGCGGCCGCCGGCGCCGGGCGCGGTGCCGCTCATCGCGCAAGGCCGTGATCGGGAGGCGTTCGCCGACTTCTACCGGTATGCGAGCGAGAAGGGGACGCTTTTCTATGCGCCCGGCGAGCAGATCAAGCGCGTGCGGCCAATCTGGGTCTGCACGGCGCCCGTCACCTACCAAGGCCAGGCGGCGCTCGCGCGCGAGATCGAGGAGCTGAAAGCGCAGGTGCCGGTGGAGGATGCCTTCCTCACGTCGACCGCGCCGGCAAGCCTGGAGGTCTACCGCCGCAACGAGTACTACAAGAGCGAGGAAGAGTTCGTCTATGCGATCGCCGAAGCGATGCGCGTCGAGTACGAGGCGATCGTCGCTTCAGGCGTCGTGCTGCAGATCGACGACGCGTGGCTGGTCGCGCTCTGGGACCGCATCGGCATCCCGATGGGGCTCGAAGCCTTCCGCAAGCGCAGCGCCATGCGCATCGCGGCCCTGAACCACGCGCTGCGCAATGTGCCGGAGGATCGCGTGCGCTATCACCTGTGCTGGGGCAGCTGGCACGGGCCGCATGCCTACGACATCGAGCTCAAGGACGTCGTCGATCTCATGCTGCGCGTCAAGGCGCAGGCCTATCTCATCGAGGGCGCGAACGCACGCCATGAGCACGAGTACGCGGTGTGGGACCGCGTGAAGCTGCCCGCGGGCAAGATATTGATTCCCGGCGTGGTGACGCACTCTACCGACGTCGTCGAGCACCCGGAGGTCGTCGCCCAGCGCATTGCGCGCTACGCGCGGCGAGTGGCGCCAGAAAACGTCATCGCCGGTTGCGACTGTGGCTTCGGCGGTCGGTCGCACCCGCAGATCGCCTGGGCGAAGCTCAAGTCTTTGACCGAAGGCGCGGCCCTGGCAAGCAAGCGGCTTTACAACTGAAGCGCGTCACTCTTTCAACGACCTGTTCGCCCAATTGCGAAAGCAACGCCCCGTAAGCAGGACGACTAGCCGCGCTTCAGGATGCGATCGAGGTGGTCGAGGTCGTTGACGACCTGCCACTCGGAGGCGCCCGCCTTCTGCACGCGGACCCGCCACTCGTCGAGGCGCCCGAGGTAGCGGCGCGGGTCGACGTTGTCGGTCGTCAGCTTGACGACGTTGACGGCAATGATGCGGATGTTCTTCAGGCTGATCGGGAAGTTGCGCACCGTC
>DASQIG010000324.1:0-1812 GCA_035631735.1 Burkholderiales bacterium
CGCCGCGGCCGGCAACGAGGTGCATTTCCTCGCGCGCGGCGCGCACCTGCGAGCAATGCGCGAGCATGGGCTGCGCGTGGAAAGCGCGCTCGGCAATCTGCAGGTCAAGGCGCTGGCGCACGAGCGGCCGGCGGAGATCGGCGCCGTGGACTACGTCGTCTTCGCCGTCAAGCTCGCCGACGTGGAAAGCGCCGCCGAGCAGCTGCGGCCGCTGTTGCACGACCGCACGCTCGTCCTTTGCTTCCAGAACGGCGTGGAAGCGGCGGAGCTCGTCTCGAACAGGATTGGACCGCAGCATGCGCGGCCGGGGGTGGCCTACATTGCCAGCGCGATCGGCGCGCCGGGCGTCGTGCGCCATACGGGCACCATGCAGCGGCTGCAGGTCGGACCGGGCGCCGAGCGCTTCGTCGCCGCGTGCAGGGAAGCCGGCATCAACATCGAGCAGGTCGACGACATCGAGCGCGCGCGCTGGGAGAAGTTCGTGTTCCTCGCCGCGCTTTCCGGCCTCACCACCGTCGCGCGCGCACCGGTGGGCGTGTGCCGCGCCGATCCCGAGCTGCGCGCGACGTTCGAAGCGGCAATGACGGAGGCTTGGCGCCTTGGGCGCAAGCGGGGCGTCAAGCTCGCCGACGATTTCATTGCCGATCGGATGAAGTTCCTCGAGGGCCTGCCCGCCGAGATGCGCACCTCGATGCAGCACGATCTGGAAGCCGGCAAGCCGCTGGAAGCGCCGTGGCTCGGCGGCGCGGTCGTGCGCATGAGCGCGCAAGCCGGGCTCGAGGCGCCGGTGAACCGCACTCTCTACGCCGCGCTCAAGCCGTTCCTCCATGGATCTGCGGGCGCGCCTCACTGACCGGCGCGAGCCGGTCTTCCTCTACGGCACCACGCCGCCGCGCTCAGGCGCGACACCCGCGCAAGTGGACGATGCGGCCGAGAAGCTCGCCGCACGCATGCAGCCGCTCGGCCTCGACGGCCTGGTCATCTACGACATCCAGGACGAGTCCGGCCGCACCAGCCGGCCGCGCCCGTTTCCCTTCATCGGCACGCTGGACCCGCGGCGCTATGCCACCCTGCTGCGCGAGCGCACGCGCCTCACGCCCATCACCTACAAGGCGCTCGGCAGCATGGCGGAAGCGGCCTGGCAGGCCTGGCTGGTCGAATCGGCACAAGCGGACCTGCGCGTCGTGTCGGTCGTCGGCCGCCCGACCTCCGGCGTGCGCTACCCGCTCGCCCTCGCGCGTGCCGTACGCCTTGCCGCCGAGCATCCGGCGCGCTTCACGATCGGCGGCGTGGCGATCGCCGAGCGCCATACCGACGAGCGCAGCGAGTCGGCGCGGCTCCTCGCCAAGGCCGTCGAAGGCTGCAGCTACTTCATCTCGCAGACCGTGTATCACGCCGCGCCGACCCAGCGGCTGCTGCGCGACTACCTGCGCGACTGCCGCGGTGCGGGCATTGCGCCGCGACGCATCGTGCTGACCTTCGCGCCGTGCGGGCGCGAAAAAACGCTTTCCTTCCTGCGCTGGCTCGGCGTAAACATCACCCCCGAAACCGAGCGCGCGCTCCTCGGCGCCGCCCATCCGCTCGCCAAGTCGATCGAGATCTGCCGCGACAACCTGCGGCGAATTCTCGATCAGCCTTACGCCCGGGACATTCCGCTCGGCGTCAACGTCGAGAGCGTGTCGATCAACCGCGACGAGATCGACGCCAGCATCGATCTGTTCCACGCACTGCGCGAGGTGATGAGCGGGCGATGAAACGCACGCTCCCGCTGCTGGCACTCGCCGCGCTCGTGCTTGGCGGCCTCGAGCTTTT
>DASQIG010000325.1:0-2121 GCA_035631735.1 Burkholderiales bacterium
CCGAAGGCAGGGCTCGATCCCCACAGCGCGAGCGCGTTTTGCTTGCCGTAGTGGTAGACCAGCACGCCGTGCCCGCCGTCGAGCGTGCCCTTGGATACTGCGTCGAGCAGGCCGAAGGCCGGCACCACCGCGCCGGCGGGCAACACCTCGATCCTGAGGTCGCCGCCGGTCATGTCGTTCACTTTCTTCGCGTAATCCAGCGCGTATTCGTGGAAGATGTCCTTCGACGGCCAGGTGCTCTGCCAGCGCATCGAGATCGGACCTTGCGCCTTGACGATCGCCGGGAAGCCGAGGGCGGCTGCGCCGGTCGCGGCGGCAGCAGCGCCGGTCAGGAATTTGCGCCGCGCGGACGTGCTTTGCGTCTGCTGATCGCTCATGAAAATGTCTCCTCTCTTTGGCTTATGGATTTGCGTGCAGGCTCCTCAACCTGCACCGGAAATGCGAAAAGGCGCGGGCGATTCTACTCTGCTTTTCGAGAGCGGCAAGGCGATGTCACGATGCGAAATGCGCGGCCGGCACCGACTTATGCGGCGCATTGGGGTGCCAGCCGATCAGCGCGTACATGAGAAAGAAGCCGATCACGTACGCGAGGGCGACGTGCCAGCCGTGCGTGAGCCACAGTCCGACTGATTTCGCCTGCGGATACATGTTGGAGAGCGCGACCCCCGCGGACGAGCCGAACCAGATCATCGAGCCGCCGAAGCCGACCGCATAGGCAAGGTAGCCCCAGTCATAGCCGCCCTGGTGCAGCGCGAGCGCGGTGAGCGGGATGTTGTCGAACACCGCCGACACGAAGCCGAGGCCGAGCGCCGTCTGCCAGGACGCGGCCGGCAGCTTCTCCACCGGCATGAGCGAAGCGCAGACGATGAGCGAGAGCAGGAATATGCTGCCCTTCAGCGCGCCGGGAAGCAGCGACCAGTTCGGCCGGCGCCACAGCGCGGTCAGGCCGAGCGCGATCCAGACGCCGGCCGCGATGTAGGGGAAGCGGTCCGACTGCTCGGCGAACTTGACGTTGATCGTGACGTTCACGCCGATCGCAGCGGCGAGGATGATGCCGACGATGGCAAGGCGCGCCCAGTCGATGTGCGTGCCTGCCGGCATGTCCTTCATGATGGGCGAGTAGCGCTGCTGCTGCAGCGCCGCCGGTATGCCGAAGATGAACATGGCGGCGCCCGCGGCGACGAACGCCTCCAGCACATCGAGCGGGTCGACGCCGTCGATCCACATCATCGTCGTGGTGGTGTCGCCGACGACACTGCCCGAGCCGCCGGCGTTCGACGCCGCCACGATGGCGGCCAGATAGCCGATATGCACCTTGCCGCGGAACACGCTGCGCGCGATGGTGCCGCCGATGAGCGCCGCGGCGATATTGTCGAGAAAGGACGACAGTACGAAGATCATGAAGAGCAGCGCCAGGCCGCCCTTCCAGTCATCGGGCAGCAGGCGCGGCAGCTCGAGCGGCACATGGCTCTTCTCGAAATGATCGGAAAGCAGCGCAAACCCGAGGAGCAGGCCAAGCAGATTGGCGAGGATCACCCATTCATGCGCCATGTGCAGCGCGAGCCCGCCGAGGCCGGCGCCGGTCTTGAATCCGGTGAAGGCGAGCTTGTAGAGCGCGATTACCGGAAGGCCGATGAGCGCGACCTGCAGCGTGTGATGGTGAAATAGCGCCACGCCTGCGAGCGTCAGCCCAAAGAGCACGAAATCGATCGGCACGCCGAGCGCGATGCACGCGGCCCCGATGACGAGCGCGCCGGCGAACAGGCCGCGTTCGCGCTCGAGGAGCCGCACCACGACTGATTTCATGCGCGCGCCGCCTGCAGAAACTCGTCGAGCAGCGGCCCGCCGTCGAGGAAGCCTTCGCGGCCGCCGTGGAACTCCGGGTGCCACTGCACCGCGCACACGTAGTTGGGCCCCTCGCCTCGTATCGCCTCGACCAGGCCATCGGGCTCCGATCGCGCCTCGACGCGCAGCCCGCGGCCGAGGCGCTTGATCGCCTGGTGGTGGATCGAGACGACGCGCCGCGGCCCGGTTTCGCCGTAGAGGCGCGCGAGCCCGGACCCCGGCTCGACCTGCACCTCGTGCGTATGCAGGTCGTAGTCCTCCGTGCGGTGCGCCGGC
>DASQIG010000326.1:0-1787 GCA_035631735.1 Burkholderiales bacterium
TCTCGACCACGACCGGCTGGCCCAACGCGCCGCTCAAGCCATGCGCGACCAGTCGCGCCACGATGTCCGCGCCTCCGGCTACGGTCATGATGCAACGGATCGGCCGCGACGGATAGCTCTGCGCGTGCGCGGCGGTAATGCCGGCCCAAGCTGCAAGCGCAGCGCACAAGCTGCGTTTGCTCATCTCACTCCGCCTTCGCGCCGGACTCGCGCACGACCCTCGCCCATTTCACCGTCTCCGCCCTGATGTACGAGGCGAACTCTTCGGGCGTGCTGCCGAGGGCTTCGGCGCCCTGGCTCGAAAACCGTTCGACGACGTCGGGCAAATGCAGGATCGCGACGATCTCGCGGTTGAGCCGCGCGACGATCGCGGCCGGCGTGCGCGCGGGCACCACCACGCCGTGCCAGGTGTTCGCCTCGAATCCCGGCAGAGCGATTTCGTCGACCGTCGGCAGGTCCGGCGCGGCACGCGAGCGCTTCAAGCTCGTCACCGCGAGCGCCCGGAGCTTCCCGTCCTTCACGTGGGGGAGCGCGGGCGGCATGGTCGAGAACATGAGCTGGACCTGGCCGCCGAGCAGGTCGGCGAGCGCCGGCGCAGCGCCCTTGTACGGCACGTGAACCATTTTCACTCCCGCCATCGAGTTGAACAGCTCGCCCGCCAGGTGCGCGGGCGTGCCGTGTCCCGAAGAGGCGAAGTTGATCCCGCCCGGCCGGGCTCTCGCGAGCGCGATCAGCTCCTTCACCGTCGCCGCCTTGAGCGAGGGATGCACGACGAGCACGTTGGGCGTCGAGGCCGCCAGCGTCACCGGCGCGAGGTCCTTGATCGGATCGAAGGGCATCTTGCCGAAGAGGCTCGCATTGATCGCGAGCGGGCCCGCCGAGCCCATCAGCATCGTGTAGCCATCGGGTGCGCTCTTCGCGACGATGTCGGTGCCGATGTTGCCCCCCGCGCCCGGACGATTGTCGACCACCACCTGCTGCGCGATGCGCTCGGCGAGCTTCTGCGCGATCGAGCGGGCGATGATGTCGGTGCCGCCGCCCGGCGGGAAGGCGACGACGAAGCGGACCGGCCTGGCAGGATAGGCGTCCGCCGCGGCGGCGTGCGTCGTCGATATCGCAAGCGTCGCCGCGAGCGACAGTGCGGCGCGGCAGGCCGTCACTTCCTTCTCTTCCTCGCCGCCGTCTTCTCGCCGTGCTTCGCGAAATATTCGCGCGCAGTCCTGAATCCGCCGAGCGCGGCCGGATACCCGCAGTAGATCGCCGAGTGCAACAGGATCTCGCCGATCTCTTTCTTTGTCACGCCGTTGCGGATGGCGCCGCCGAGGTGAAGCTCCAGCTCCTCGGCCTTGCCCAGGGCGACCAGCATCGCGATATTCAGCATGCTTCGGATGCGGCGCGGCAGCCCCGGACGGGACCACACCATGCCCCAGGCCGACTTGGTCGCAAGCATCTGCATCGGCATGGTGAACGCGTCGGCTGTCCTGAGCTGCTTCTCGACGTAGGCCGCGCCCAGCACCCGCTTGCGCAATTTCAGACCCTGCTCGAACAACTTGTCTCTCATTGAGATGCCCCCGGGAATTGCGGACGCCGCATCGACGGCGAGGAGCGAATTTTCTGCTGCCCGTTGTTTGATTCGGCGCGGCGCCCGCGGCAAAAGAATTATCGTTTTTTTATCCGTTGGACGCTACAATGGCGAGCGGGAAATCCTCCGCGGTCCGGCGAGGAAAGCGAAGAAGAAACAGTACGGAGATCCGCCCATGAAAGAGCTACGCGCGTGCGCTTCGGTG
>DASQIG010000327.1:0-6207 GCA_035631735.1 Burkholderiales bacterium
ACGGCATCCCGGTGATGCTCGAGGAGGAGGCGCGCAAGCTCCCGCCCGAAGAAGAAGTGGCGTGAGCTTCGTTGTCATCATCCCGGCGCGTTACGCCTCGTCGCGCTTTCCCGGCAAGCCGCTCGCCGATCTCGCCGGCAAGCCGATGATCGTGCGCGTTTGCGAGCGCGCTGCGCAAAGTGGCGCCGACGCGGTGCATGTAGCGACCGATGACGAGCGCATTGCGCGCGCGGTGCGCAGCGCGGGCTTTTCAGCGGCGATGACACGCGCCGAGCATGCGTCGGGCACCGACCGGCTCGCCGAAGCGGCTCGCAGGCTCGGCCTCGAGGCCGAGCGCATCGTCGTGAACGTGCAGGGCGATGAACCGCTCATCGCGCCCGTGCTCATCCGGCAGGTCGCCGAGTGCCTCGACGCCGAGCATGGAGTAAGCATGGCGACCGCCTGCCATGCGATCCACGATGCGGCCTTGCTCGACAATCCCAACGTCGTCAAGGTGGTGCTCGATGTGCGCGGGCATGCGCTCTACTTCTCGCGTGCACGCATTCCCTATCCGCGCGACGGCAAGCCGGCGTGCTACCGCCACGCGGGCATCTATGCCTATCGCGTCGGCTTCCTCGAGCAGTTTGCGGCGCTCCCGCCGGCGCCGCTCGAGAAGGCCGAAGCGCTCGAGCAGCTGCGCGCGCTGTGGCACGGACATCGCATCGCGGTGGTGGTGAGCGATGCCGAAATTCCGCCGGGCGTGGACACGCCCGAGGACCTCGACGCCGTTCGTAGAATGCTCCGATGAGGCTGATACTTCTCGGCCCGCCGGGTGCCGGCAAAGGCACGCAGGCGAGCTTCATCCGCGAGAAGTACGGCATCCCGCAGATTTCGACCGGCGACATGCTGCGTGCCGCGGTCAAGGCCGGCACGCCGCTGGGCCTCGCGGCGAAGAAGGTGATGGGCGCGGGGCAGCTCGTGTCCGACGACATCATCCTCGGCCTGGTGCAAGACCGGCTGAAGCAGCCCGACTGTGCGCGCGGCTACCTGTTCGACGGCTTTCCGCGCACCATCCCGCAGGCGGAGGCGCTCAAGCGTGCCGGCGTGCCGATCGACCACGTGCTCGAGATCGACGTGCCTGACGACGAGATCATCGCGCGCATGAGCGGGCGCCGCGTGCACCCGGCGTCGGGGCGCACTTACCACGTCAAGTTCAATCCGCCCAAGGTCGCGGGCCAGGACGACCTCACGGGCGAGCCGCTCATCCAGCGCGACGACGACCGCGAGGAGACGGTGAGAAAGCGCCTCGAGGTCTACCGCGCGCAGACGCGGCCGCTCGTCGACTACTACGGGCGCTGGGCCGCGAGCGGCAAAAGCGCCGCGCCGCGCTATCGCGAGATCTCGGGGCTGGGCGCGGTCGAGGAAATCAAGCGGCGCGTTTTCGCCGCGCTGTCCTGATAAAATCCGAGCCCTTTTCGGGGAGGAGCACACTATGACTGGCGGGCTACTGTTCGCGCTCGGCTGCGCGATCCTCGCGATCCTCTACGGCATCTGGCAGGCGAAGCGGATCCTGGCCCTGCCTGCCGGCAACGAGCGCATGCGCGAGATCGCCGCGGCGGTGCGCGAAGGGGCGGTCGCGTATCTGCGGCGGCAATACACGACCATCGCCATCGTCGGCGTCGTGCTGGCGGTGCTGATTGCGATATTCCTCGACGGCTACACGGCGGCGGGCTTCGTCATCGGCGCGATCCTGTCGGGCGCCTGCGGCATCATCGGCATGAACATCTCGGTGCGCGCGAACGTGCGCACGGCCGAGGCGGCGCGCACCGGCCTCAACGAGGCGCTGCAAGTGGCGTTCAACGGCGGCGCGATCACCGGCCTGCTGGTCGTGGGCCTTGGACTGCTCGGCGTCGCCGGGTACTTCGGGCTGCTCTATGCGAACGCGCACGACAAGTCGAACCTCTCGCACATCATCCATCCGCTGGTGGGCTTCGCCTTCGGCGGCTCGCTGATCTCGATCTTCGCGCGGCTTGGCGGCGGCATCTTCACCAAGGGCGCGGACGTCGGCGCCGACCTCGTCGGCAAGGTGGAAGCGGGGATTCCCGAGGACGATCCGCGCAACCCGGCGGTGATTGCGGATAACGTCGGCGACAACGTCGGTGACTGCGCCGGCATGGCCGCCGATCTCTTCGAGACTTACGCGGTGACGATCATCGCCACGATGCTGCTCGGCGCGCTGCTGGTTAAGACCACCACGCCGGCGGCACTCATCTATCCGCTCGCGATCGGCGGCTTCGCCATCATCGCCTCGATCGTCGGCACCTGGTTCGTGCGCGCCCGTCCGGGCGACAAGAACGTGATGCCCGCGCTCTACAAGGGCCTCATCGCCTCCGGCAGCATCGCGCTCATCGCCTTCTATCCGATCACGCTGATCGTCATGGACGACGTGGTGAAGACGGTGCCGTTCGAGATCGCCGGGCGCACGCAGCTGATCAGCATCTGGCACCTGTGGCTGGCGGCGGCGGTCGGCATGCTGCTTACCGGTTTCCTCGTCTGGATCACCGAGTACTACACCGGCACTGACTTCAAGCCGGTGCGCCATGTCGCGGAGGCCAGCACGACGGGGCACGCCACCAACATCATCGCCGGGCTCGGCGTGTCGATGAAGTCGACCGCCTGGCCGGTGCTCGCGGTGTGCGTGGCGATCGGCGTGTCGTATCTGCTCGCCGGTCTCTACGGCATCGCGATCGCCGCGACCTCGATGCTCTCGATGGCGGGCATCATCGTCGCGCTGGATGCCTACGGGCCGATCACCGACAACGCCGGCGGCATCGCGGAAATGGCCCACCTGCCGGACTCGGTGCGCGACATCACCGATCCGCTGGATGCGGTCGGCAACACCACCAAGGCCGTGACCAAGGGCTATGCGATCGGCTCGGCCGGCCTTGCCGCGCTCGTGCTGTTCGCCGACTACACGCACGCGCTCGAAGCCGCCGGCAGGAGCTACAGCTTCGATCTCTCCAACTACAAAGTCATCATCGGGCTTTTCATCGGCGGCATGGTGCCGTACCTGTTCGGCGCGATGGCGCTGGAGGCGGTCGGCCGCGCCGCGGGCGCGGTGGTGCTGGAAGTGCGGCGCCAGTTCCGCGAGATCCCCGGCATCATGGAAGGCCGTGCGAAGCCCGAATACGGACGCGCGGTCGACATGCTGACGCGCGCGGCGATCAAAGAGATGATGATCCCGTCGCTGCTCCCGGTGCTCGTGCCGATCCTGGTCGGCGTGCTCCTCGGCCCGCAGGCGCTGGGCGGTGTGCTGATGGGCACGATCGTCACGGGCCTGTTCGTCGCGATCTCGATGTGCACGGGCGGCGGCGCCTGGGACAACGCGAAGAAGTACATCGAGGATGGCCATCACGGCGGCAAAGGGTCGGAGGCGCACAAGGCGGCAGTGACCGGCGACACGGTGGGCGATCCCTACAAGGACACCGCCGGCCCGGCGGTCAACCCGCTCATCAAGATCATCAACATCGTCGCGCTCCTGGTCGTGCCCGTGATCGTCCGTATCTGGACGTGAGGCATCTCAGGCCGGTGTGACGAGCTGGGGCAAGGCAGCTGCGGCTGCCTTTTTCATTTGGGTTTGCGGCTACGCCGCTGCGCGCGATGCGGTCGTCGCGCGCGAGTTCATGGTGGCGGCGGCGCACCCGCTGGCGGTCGAAGCGGGCTACGACGTGCTCGCGCGCGGCGGCTCGGCCGTCGATGCGGCGATCGCGGTGCAGCTGGTGCTCGGGCTGGTGGAACCCGAATCCTCCGGCATCGGCGGCGGCGCCTTCCTGCTGCACTGGTCGCAGCGCGAGCAGCGGTTGCGCAGCTACGACGGCCGCGAGACTGCGCCGGCGGCGGCGCGTCGCGACCGGTTTTTGGATCCGCAGGGCAAGCCGCTGGCGTTCCAGGAGGCGGTGGTCGGCGGCCGCTCGGTCGGCGTGCCGGGCGTCATGCGCATGCTCGAGCTCGCGCATCGCCGGCACGGGCGCCTGCGGTGGGCGGAATTGTTCCGGCCGGCGATCGAGCTCGCGGAGCACGGTTTTCCGCTCTCGCCGCGCCTGCACGCCCTGCTCGATGCCGAGGGCGAGCTTCGCAATGACCCGGCGGCACGCGCGGTCTACTACGGCAAGGCGGTTGGCGAGCGCATCGTCAATCCCGAATATGCCGCCACGCTGCGCGCCGTCGCCGCCAGCGGCGCGAAAGCGTTCTACGAGGGCGAGATTCCCGCCGACATCGCTCGCGCGGTGCGCGCCAATCGCAAGGCGGGCGACCTGAGCACCGCCGATATCGCCGCGTACCAGCCGCGCGAGCGCGAGCCGCTGTGCGGCGTTTACCGCGTCTGGCGGATCTGCTCGATGGGACCGCCGAGCTCGGGCGGCGTCGGCGTGCTGCAAATCCTGGGTATTCTCGAGCGCACGCGCTTCGCGCAAGCGCCGCCGCAGTCGGCGCAGGCGCTGCACTACTTCAGCGAAGCGGGGCGTCTCGCGTACGCCGACCGGGCGCGCTATCTCGGCGACCCGGATGTCGTCGCCGTGCCGCTCGCGCGGCTGCTGGCGCCGTCATATCTCGCGCAGCGCGCGCGGCTCATCGGCGAGCGCTCCATGCGGCGCGCCGCGCCAGGCGACATGGAGAGCGGCACGAGCCACTTCTCGATCGTCGAGCGCAACGGCGACGCGGTGGCGATGACGAGCACCATCGAAGCCGGCTTCGGCAGCCGCCTCATGGCGCGCGGCTTTCTCCTCAACAACGAGCTCACCGACTTCGATTTCGTGCCCGGCGGGCCGAACGAGGTCGGGCCGGGCAAGCGGCCGAGAAGCAGCATGGCGCCGACCATGGTGTTCGATACCGACGGACGGTTGCAGCTCATCGTCGGCTCGCCCGGCGGATCGGCGATCATCAACTACGTCGCGAAAGCGCTGGTCGGCGTGCTCGACTGGAAGCTCGACATCCAGGCCGCCATCGAGCTGCCGAACGTCGGCAGCCGCAATGGCCCGACGCAGGTCGAGCGCGGCTCGCGCTACGAATCGCTCGCCGCCGGGCTCGCCGAGCGCGGGCACGAGGTCGAGCTCGCCCCGCTCGAGAGCGGGCTGCACGGCATCGAGCGCGTGCCGGGCGGCTGGCGCGGGGGTGCCGACCCCCGCCGCGAAGGCATTGCGAAAGGCCGCTAGGGAGGGCAAGAATAGGCCGGGAGGAGGGCGCCGGCCATGAAGCCCAGGAGGGCAGCGCTCGGCAAGACGACGCGTCCGCGCCTCGCGGGGGTGCTCGCGCGGCAGCGGCTTTTCGCCATGCTGGATCAGCGCCGCGAAGCGAGCCCGGTGATCTGGATCGCCGGGCCGCCGGGATGCGGCAAGACGACGCTCGCGGCGAGCTATCTCGACCGTGCGCGTATCGCGTCGCTCTGGTACCAGCTCGACGAAGGCGACGCCGATCCCGCGACCTTCTTCTATTACCTGCGGCTGGCGGCCGAGGAGCTCGCGCAAGGCGCCGCCGAGCCGTTGCCGCTCCTTGCGCCCGAATATCACGCGGCGCTGCCGGTGTTCACACGGCGCTATTTCCAGGCGCTCTACGCGCTGCTCGAGCCGCCGTTCGCGGTGGTGTTCGACGGCTACCATGAAATTCCGGCTTCCTCCGAGCTGCACGAGGTGATGCGCGTGGCGCTCGGGGAGCTTCCCGAGGGCGGCTGCGCGCTCATCGTCAGTCGCGGCGATCCGCCGGCGAACCTCGCGCGCCTGCGCGCGAACCGCACGCTCACCACGCTCGGCTGGGAGGACCTGCGTCTCACCCGCGAAGAGACGGCCGAGATCGCCCTGGAGCGGCGCCCGGGGCTTGACGCCGAAACGCTCGGCGGGATCTACAGTGCGACGCAAGGCTGGGCGGCGGGGCTCGTACTGATGCTCGAGCAAGCGAAGCTGGGAGCGCTCGGCGAGGCCCCGGATCTCGCCACGAGCCAGCTGGTGTTCGATTATCTGGCGGGTGAAATTTTCCAGAAGAGCGATGCGGCGACGCGGGAGTTCCTGCTGCGCAGCGCCTGCCTGCCGCAGATGAGCGCCGCCATGGCGCGCAGCCTCACCGGCGAAGAGCGCGCCGCCGCGATACTCGACGGCCTGCATCGCAGCAACTATTTCGTCGCCCTGCGCGAGGCGCGCCCCGAGCCGCTCTACCAGTATCACCCGATGTTCCGCGAGT
>DASQIG010000328.1:0-2695 GCA_035631735.1 Burkholderiales bacterium
GTCGCACCGACGGCGCGCGCGAGATGAGCTACCTGATCGGCGTCGCCGGCACGCCCGGAGCCGGCAAAACGTCCCTGGTGCTCGGCCTGGCGCGCGCCATCGGCGACGCGTGCGCGATCCACATGGACAGCTACGACAACATGACTCGCCTGCCGCTCGAGGCGATCGCCGCCTGGATGCGCGCAGGCGCCGAGATCGACGCGTTCGCGTTCCCGCGGCTCGAGGAGGATCTGCGCCGCCTGAAAGGCGGGCTCGCCATCATCGACCCGGTCAGCCGGCGCGAGGTCGGTCCGCGCAAGTACGTGCTGTTCGAGACGCAGTTCGGCCGCGCGCATCGCGAGACCGGGCGGCACCTCGATCTCGTGCTCTGGGTCGACACGCCGCTCGACGTGGCGCTGGCACGCAGCATCCGCGCGTCGATCGCTGGATTCCTGCGCGAGCGCGAGCCGGCGCGGCTCGAGGAGCGCGTGCGCTGGCTCGACGGTTATGTCGGCGGCTATCTCGCCACCGTGCGTTCCCTGCTTCTCATGCAGCGACAGCGTGTCGGCGGCTCGGCTGACGTGATGGTCGACGGCCAGGAGCCGCTCGAGCTGGCCGTCCGAGCCGCCCACGACGCAATCGTGCGCAGGCTGCCTTGAGCGCGCGGCCCTCCAGCGGCTCAGTCCCCGCGCGGCGCACGGTGAGCTGGCGGCCCGGGATGTGCGCCGGCGCCGCGCAGCCTCTGGCGGGGTTCCTGCGCACCACCGAGCTTGACGCGGCCGACGCGGGTGCGCACGCCGAGGCCTTCGAGCAACTGCGCGCGGGGGAGCTGCAGGCAATCATCGTCCACCGCGTATATCCGCCTGAGCTGCTCGAGGCGGTGGTTGCGCGCCTGGAGCGCAACGAGCCGGACTTCCTGCAGACCTGGTTTCCGGAGAAGTTTCGCTCCTGGTTCTTCGGCCGCAACCTGAACCTGGCCGATCCGCGCCTCCCGGGCTACTTCGACGAGGCCGCTCGTTTTCATGCGCAGCTGGAAGATCTCTTTGCGTCCGGCCTCGGCTTCGCCAGGCACGTCGGCGGGCTGCTCGGGCGCCTCGACTGCGGGCAGCCCTTCGTGAGCGCACCCGGCCCGGCGCCGGGCACGCAGTACATGTTCACGACGCTGCGCGCCCACGCCGAGAGCGGCTACTTGCCGGCGCATTTCGACAATGAGCAGCGGGTGCGAGCGTCCTACGGCCACCTGCGCACGCTGGTCGAGCTCAACATGATGTCCTTCGTTCTCGTGCTGGCGCAGCCGGAAGCCGGCGGCGCGCTCGAGGTGTTCGATCTATGCGTCGAGCCGCAGGACGCGCGCCTGCTGAACGATGACAGCGTAAGCGAGCGCCCCGACGTCAGCCTGCTCGAGTCAGTCAGCTTTTGCCTGCCGCCGGGCACGCTCATCGTGCTCGATTCCGGGCGCTATCTGCACCGTCTGACGCCGGTTCATGGCGCACGCAAACGCTGGACGGCGTGCAGCTTCATGGCGCGGGCTCGCGCGCGTGCGGCGACGTATTGCTGGGGATGAGAGTGCCTGCGCGCGTGCCGGCGTATTTCGACCCCTTGCTCGAAGGCTTCCGCCGGGGTCAGGCTGGACGCTGGGTGCATCTGGGGCATTGGGACCGCCCGCAGGCCGCGGGCGGCGAGCGCGCGGAGTTCGGCCGTGCGCAAGCGAGGCTCGATGAGATACTGCTCGAGATGGCCGATCTGCATCCCGGACAGAGCGTGCTCGATGTCGGCTGCGGGCTCGGCGGAACGCTGCAGACGATCAACCGCAGCATGAGCGGCATGGCCCTCATCGGCCTGAACATCGATGCGCGCCAGCTCGAGCTGTGTCGCGGCATCGAGGCAGCGAACGGCAACCGGCTTTCCTGGGAGGAGGGCGACGCCTGCCGCCTGCCCTTTGCCGCCGCCAGCTTCGATCGGCTGCTGTGCATCGAGGCGATGTTCCACTTCGGCTCGCGCCGCGCCTTCTTCGCCGAGGCAGCGCGGGTGCTGCGTCCCGGCGGCGTGCTGGTCGCCTCCGACATCGTCGTTTCGCCGGCCGCGCGCGAGCTCGAAACGTCCGGGTTGCGCGTCGCGGCATCAATCGACGCCGGCTTCGGCCCGTGGCCGGATCTGTGGGGGAGCGATGCCGATCATCGCTCGCTCGCGGCCGCCGCCGGATTGCATTGCACGCAGTGGCGCGACGCCACTGCGAATACGCTCCCCAGCCATCGCTTTACAACCCCTTCCGACCGCGCGCGGCACGACCCGAGCGACATCGTCGCGAACGCCGCGCTCATGTTGCAGCGGCTGCACGCGCACGGCCATCTCCAGTACCTCTACCTGCGCTTCGACAAGGCGGCGCCATGAGCGCAAAGCGCATCGCCCTCGTCTGCATGACACCCACCGCCGATGCCAACGAGCACGGCGCCATGGAGCTGCCAAGTTATGGCGTGCGCCGCATCCTCGCGGCGGTCCTGGCCGATCCGGCGCTGAAAGGCGTGCAGGTCGCCCTGATCGAGGCCGAGCGCCCGGACGTCGACGCGTACGTCGAGGAGATCGAGCGCTTCGAGCCGGACCTCGTCGGCATGTCGATCTACGTCTGGTCGACGCCCTGCCTGGTCGAGGTCGCGCGGCGCCTCAAGCAGCGGCGCCCGAACCGGCCGATCGTGTTCGGCGGCCCCTCCGCGCGCCC
>DASQIG010000329.1:0-8487 GCA_035631735.1 Burkholderiales bacterium
TTCTCGAAGTACATCAAGTTCGGCGAATGATTTAGCCGTGCTCGACGCGCTGCTCCAAGGACTGTTCCTGGTCCTGCAGTGGAAGGCGTTCGCCTTCATGCTGCTCGGCATCGGCGTCGGCTTCTGGGTCGGGCTGCTGCCGGGGCTGGGCGGCGCGACGACGCTCGCGCTGATGCTGCCCTTCATTTACAACATGCAGCCGGTCGAGGCTTTCGCCTTCCTGCTCGGCATGCACTCCGTGGTGGCGACGACGGGCGATGTGACGTCGATCCTGTTCGGCGTGCCGGGCGAAGCGACGACCGCCGCGATCATCCTCGACGGCCACGCGATGGCGAAGAAGGGCGAAGCGGGACGCGCGCTCGGCGCGGCGCTCGCCTCCTCGCTCATCGGCGCGCTGATCGGCGCGGCGGCGCTCGCGCTTGCGATTCCGATCGTGCGCCCGCTCGTGCTCACCTTCGGCTCACCGGAGCTCTTCATGCTCGCGATCGTCGGCCTCGCGTTCATCGCTTCGCTCTCGGCACAGGGCGCGCGCGGCATGCTGCGCGGCTTCCTCGCGGGCGGCGTCGGGCTGTTCCTCGCCATGGTCGGCCAGGATCCGCAGGCAGGCGTCGCGCGCTTCACGCTCGATACGCTCTACCTTTGGCAGGGCCTCGACCTAGTGCCCGTGCTGGTGGGCCTGTTCGCGATTCCGGAGATCATCGATCTCGTGGTGCGCGGCACCTCGATCGCGGGCAACGTACCCGCCGGCCGCATCAGCCACGGCGCGCTCGAGGGCATAAAGGACGTCTTCCGCCACAGGTGGCTCACGATCCGCTGCGCGCTGATCGGCACCTTCGTCGGCATCACGCCGGGCCTGGGCGGGGCGGTGGCGCAATGGATGGCATACGGCCACGCGACGCAGAGCGCACGCACGCCGGAGGAGCGCCAGCGCTTCGGCCAGGGCGATGTGCGCGGCGTGCTCGGGCCCGGGGCCGCATGCAACTCGAAGGAAGGCGGCGCGCTGATTCCGACGATCGCTTTCGGCGTGCCCGGCAGCACGTCGATGGCGATCCTGCTCGGCGGTTTCTTCCTCCTCGGCCTGGTGCCCGGGCCGGACATGCTGACGAAGCACCTGCCGGTCACGTTCTCGCTCGTATGGACGATCGTGCTCGCGAACATCATCACGGTGGGGGCCTGCTTCCTGCTGCTCAATCGCCTCACGGCGCTCACCGCGGTGCCCGGCCATCTGCTCGTGCCGGTCATCCTGGTGCTCGTCTTCATCGGCAGCTATACGTCCAACTCGAGCTATGCCGACATCGTGGTGACGCTGGTCTTCGGTGCGGTCGGCTACTTCATGGTGGTCGCCGGCTGGCCACGCGCGCCGCTGGTGCTCGGCCTGGTGCTCGGCAAGATCGCGGAAAACTATTTGTACATTTCCGTCGCGCGCTACGAAGCGGCGTGGCTCACGCGGCCGGTGGTGCTCGTCCTGCTCGCCGTCGCGATCGGTGTGATTCTCTATCCGGCGTTCCAGGCCTGGCGCGCCCGCGGACGGAAAACAGCGCATGCATAACCGCGCGTCGCTCGGCCTCGCAATCGCGATCATGGTGCTCGCCGGCTGGGGCACGCTGAGCGCGCTGGAGTGGCCGTGGAAAGCGAAGCTCTTCCCGCTCGTGATCGGCATCCCGCTGTTCTGTCTTGCGGCCGCGGAGGCGCTGTGGACCATTTTCGGCGCGCGGGCCGGGCGGCAGGCGGCGAGCGATTTCCAGCTGTCGGCGGACCAGCCGCCCGAGGTCGCGCGCCGGCGCACCATAACTGCCGCGGCATGGACGGTGGGCTTCTTCGTGCTGATCGTGCTCCTCGGCTTCCAGATCGCCGTGCCGGTGCTCGTGTTCGCCTATCTCAAGCTGCAAGGCAAGGAAGGCTGGATCTTCACGACGGTGTTCACGGCCGCGATGTGGGCATTCTTCTACGGGTTGTTCGATCTCCTGCTGCATCTGCCCTTCCCGCCCGGAGTGCTGATCGAATGGCTCGGCTAGTCGCCGCGCTCGCGCTCGCAACGCTCGCAGTCGTGGCGCAGGCGCAGTATCCGGCGCGCCCCATCCGCGTCCTCATTCCGCAGCCGCCGGGCGGCGCCAACGACACCGTGGCGCGCGTCATCGCGCCGGCGCTCGGCGAGCGGCTCGGGCAGCCGATCGTGGTCGAGAACCGTCCCGGTGCCAACGGCAACCTGGCGATGGAGGTCGCGGCGAAAGCGCCGGCCGACGGCTACACGCTGCTGCTCGCCGCCGACGCGCAGATCGTCATCAACCCGCACTTCTATTCCAGCCTGCCGTTCAACACGCTGAAGGATCTGGTGGCGGTGGCAAGCGTCGTCAACACGCAGATGGTGCTCGCGGTGAATCCGGCGCTGCCGGTGAAGACGCTGCAGGAATTCATCGACTACGCACGGCACGCGCATCCGCCGCTCGCCTACGCCTCGATCGGCAACGGCAGCCAGCATCATCTCGTCATGGAGATGCTCAAGCAGCGCGCCGGCATCGACCTGCTGCACGTGCCGTACAAGGGTGGCGGTCCGGCAACGACTGCGCTGATCGCCGGAGAAGTCGCCGCCGCGTTCGGCGGCAACTCAGTGAACAGCCACGTGCGCGCCGGCAGGCTGCGCGCGCTCGCCGTGGCGGGCAAGCAGCGCTCGCCGGTGTTTCCGGACGTACCGCGCCTGGCGGAGTTCTATCCCGGCCTCGAAGTCACGCCGTGGCTCGGCATCTTCGCGCCCGCCGGCGTGCCTGATGCGGTAATAGCCAAGCTGCGCGACGCGACCCACGCGGTGCTCGCCGATCCGGCGACGGCGGAAAAGATCCGCCGGGTCGGCGGTCTCGAGCCCTACATCAGTACGCCCGACGAATTCGCCGCGCTGCTGCGCGCCGAGTACGCCCGCTACGGCGAGATCGTAAGAGCGGTCGGCGCGAAGGTCGATTGAAATTCCTGCGGCGCTCGCCGGTGCAGACGTTCCTGCTCGTGCCGCTCGCGACCATCGCGTGGGAATGGGCGATGGGCACGCTACGCGTGGAGCCGCTCTACGTGCTCGTCATGCTGTGCGGCTATCTGCAATACCGGCTCTGCGGCCGCTATCGCATCCGGCTCGGCGGCGGCGGTCCCGGGCTCTCCGGCGCGCCGCCCGAGCGGCTGGTCGAGACCGGCATCTATGCGTGGACGCGCAACCCGATGTACCTCGGCCACATCATCTACATGATGGGCGTCGCGCTCACGTTTCAATCGGCATTTGCCGGTGCGATCGCGATCGCGCGCACCGCGTGGTTCCACTTGCGCGTGCTAAAGGATGAGCGCGGGCTCGCGGCGCGCTTCGGCGAGCCGTACGTCGCTTATATGCGTCGCGTGAAGCGCTGGCTGCCCGGCCTGTTCTAATTTCACAATAATTACGTACTTAGTACAGAACTACTGTGGGCGCTCGCCCTGGATGGTGACGCGCCGCAACCACCGGTTCGCGCTGGGATCGAAGTCCCGGCGCGCGTGCAGCGTGCAGCGGTTGTCCCAGAGGAGCAGATCGCCGACGCGCCAGCGGTGCTCGTAGATGAACTCCGGCCGCTCGATGGTCGCGAACATGAGGCCTAGCAGCCGCTCGCTCTCCACGCCCGGCAAGCCCTCGATGTGGTGCGTCATCAGCCGGTTGACGTAGAGCGCCTTGCGCCCGGTCGCTGGATGAGTGCGCCCGACCGGATGCGCGTACGACAGGCCCGCCTCGGGTTCGACCATCTTCGCGCGATCGAGCACGCCGCCGTCATAGTCGTACACCTGCACCGCCTTGCGGCCCGCGACACGCTCCTTGACCTCGGCGGGCAGCGCGTCGTACGCCTGGTAGGCATTAGCGAAGAGTGTGTTGCCGCCCTCGGCCGGGATCTCGATGGCGTAGAGCATGGTGCCCATCGCCGGCCGCTCCTTGTAGCACTGGTCGCTGTGGAACTGCATCTCGCCGAGCGGCAGCGCGCCGGCGATCTTGCCGTCCTTCTTGCGGTTGCCGATGTACATCACCGCCTTATTGGTGGGCGAATGATGACCCGTATGGATGGGCGAGAGCGGCCCGAAGCGCTCGGCGAAGCGCACCTGCTGCTCCTCGTCGAGGTCCTGGTCGCGCAGCAGGATCACGAGGTGTTGATGCCACGCATCCCGGATGCGGGTGAAGGTCGCGTCATCGATCGGCCGCGCCGCGTTCACGCCGCGGATCTCGGCGCCGAGTGCCGGCGAAACGGGAACGATCTCCATCCGATCCATCTTACTAGCGGCCGAGATGGAACACAGCCGGCAGGAACAGCGTGAACCAGGGTACGAGCGCCACGAGGAAAAGCGCGAGGACCAGCACGACGAGGAACGGAATCATGGCGCGCGTCGCTCTCTCGATCGTCGTTCCGCTCACTGCGCAGGAGACGTAGAACCCGATGCCCACCGGCGGCATGAACAGGCCGATGCCCATCGCGATCAGCAGGACGATTCCATAGTGCAGCGGGCTGACGCCGACCTGGGCCGCGATCGGCATCAGGATCGGCGCGAGGATGAGCAGCGCCGGCAGGCCTTCGAGTATCGAGCCGACGACGATGAGGAGCAGCATCGACGCAAGCAGGAAGAGCGCCTCGCTCTGGTGCGCGCTCGTCAGGATCTCGACCAGGCGCTGCGGCAGGTAAGCGACGGTCAGCACCCACGCGTAGCTCGTCGCGGCGGCGAGGATGAAGAGGATCATTCCCGAGACCGACGCGCATTCCACGACGCAGCGCACGAACTCGCGCATCCCGAGCTCGCGGTAGATCCCGACCGCGAGCACGATGCCGTAGACCACGGCGAACGACGACACCTCGGTCGGCGTGCCGATGCCGAGCAGGATGCCGGCGAAGAGGATCACCGGCATGGCGAGCGGCAGCGCGCCGCCGGCGGCCGCGGCGGCGAATTCGCGCAGCGTGGCGCGCGGCAGCCGCGCGAGGTTCGAGCGCTTCGCCCGGAAGTAGATGAGGGTCATCAGGCACAGGGCGACGACGCCGGCCGGGACGAGGCCGGCGATGAAAAGCGCGCCGATGGAGAGCGAGGTGACCGAGGCGAGCACGAGCATCGCGATGCTCGGTGGCACGGTTTCCCCCATCGCCGCGGAGGCTGCGAGCACCGCCGCGCTCTCCTCCAGGCTGTAGCCTTGCCGGCGCAGCATGTCGCGCATCACCGAGCCCACCGCCGCCACGTCGGCGGTTTTCGCCCCGGAGAGGCCCGAGACGATGTACATGCTGACCACCATCACCTGGAGCAGCCCGCCCCTGAAATGCCCGACCAGCGTGTGGACGAAGCGCACCAGCCGCAGGCTGATGCCGCCCGTCTCCATGATGAGGCCGGCAAAGATGAAGAACGGCAGCGCGAGCAGCACGAAGTTGCCGGTGCCGTCGACCATGTTCTGCGCGAGCGCCACCATCGGCACCGCGCCGGTGGCGTACAGGAACCCGGCAGTGCCGAGCAGCAAGGCAAAGGCGACCGGAAGGCCGATGAGCACCGCGCAGAAGAACAGGCCGAGCGCGATCCACAGTCCCGCGTCGCCGGAAAACCACGGCCGCCACACGTCTCTGGTGAGCACCACGCTCGCGACAAGGGCCGCGTAGCCTGCACCCACCGCGAGCGCGGTTGGCCGATGAAGCGCAAGGAGCCGCTCGAGAGCGCTCGCCGCGAGCACCATCGCACCCGCCACGAGGGGCGCGGCGAACCAGCTCGCATGCATCTGCAGGATGGGCGTGGCTTCTTCCCACCGGGCGATGAAGAGCGGCACGGCGTTGAAGCCCGCGATGAGCGCCATCGTAAGGACCAGCAGCTCGTTGAGCGCATAGCAGCCGCGCTGCGCGGGCGGCGGCAGGGCATCGAGCAAGGTGTGCACGAACGCGTGCTCGCCGCGCCGGTAGGCGAACGCGCCGCCGAGGAAGGCGACCGTCGAAAGCGAGAGCTTTGCCGCCTCGTCCGACCAGAGCAGCGGGATGCTGAAAAACGCGCGGCCGAGGACGTTGCAGAAGACGACAGCGAGCTCCGCCAGCAGCGCGGCGGCCAGCAGATAGCCAAGCGCCGCGTCGAGCGCGCGCAGCCACCCGCTGCCGGAATGCGCCTTGTTCCCCAAGCTCGACGACTAAGCGCTTGCGGCCTTGATCACCCGATCGGCAAACTCGGCGCCGATTTTCGGCCGGAACTCCGTGTAGACGGGCTCCATCGCCTTGCGGAAGGCCGGATAGTCGATCTCGTTGATCGCGAGGCCGCGTTGCTCGCACTCCTTGCGGTTGTCGAGCGATTTCTCCGCGACGAGCTTGCGCCAGGCGGGCTGCGTCTCCTTCACGGTTGCGCGGATCACCTCGCGCTCCTTGGGGCTCAGGCTGTCGAAGCGCAGCTTGCTCGCCATGAAGGCGCCGCCGTTATAGACGTGGTTCGTGAGCGCGACGTACTTCGTCACTTCCACCAGCTTGCTCGAGATCACCGCGAGAAACGGCAGCTCATAGCCGTTCACCGTGCCCTGCGACAACGCGATATAGAGCTCCGCGAGGTCGATGACCACGGGCACAGCGCCCACTGCCTTGAACATCGCCGCGAACACCGCGCCCGGCTGGATGCGGAATTTCAATCCGTTCATGTCCTCGGGCCGGCGGATGGCATGGACGTTGGTCTCGGTCTCGCGCCAGCCGTAATGGCCCCAGGTGAGCCCGTAGATGCCCTTCGCCTCCATGTCCTTCAGGAGCTGCTGGCCGATCGGACCGTCGAGCAGGCGCTCGGCCGCCGCCTCGTCTTTGAAGAGGAACGGCAAGTCGAGCGCCTGGATGCGCGGGAAGAACGATTCCAGGAATCCGGTCGTGTGCATCGCGAGGTCGACGATGCCGGTGGTGAGGCCGGAAACGATGTTCACCTCGCTGCCGAGCTGGCCGCCGGCGAAGACGCGGATCTTCACCGAGCCGCCGGTGCGGTGCTCCACGAGCTGCGCAATGCGGGTGGCGATCGTCTGCGACGGATGCAGCGGGGTATCCGGATGCGCGAGCTTGAGGACCACGGGCTCGCCCGCCGCGCGCGCGAGCGGCGCCCCCAGGCCGAGCGCCGAAGCACCCGCGCCCACTATGAATTTACGACGATCCATTCTTGCTCCCCTCCTCTCAGAAATCGTACAGCTCGGCCGGATTGTCGACCAAAACGCGCCGGCGCATCTGCTCGTCGGGCAGCCATCGGGCGAGGAGCTCCAGCAGGTCGCCGTCGTTCGGCATCGCCGACTTCACCATCACATGCGGCCAGTCCGATCCCCACAGCAGCCGCGCGGGCGCCGCTTCGACCAGCGCCTGCGCGAAGGGCTCGACTTCGGGGTAAGGCATCTCCTGTCCCGTGAGCCGATAAGGGCCGGTGAGCTTCACCCACGCTTTTCCATCGCGCACCAGGCGCAGCAGGGCGCGAAAGCCGGCGTCCTGCGTGCCGCTCGCCGACGGCAGGTAGCCGAGATGCCCGAACGAAACATCGACCGGGAAATTGGCGAACTCGCGATCCAAATCTGGAAATTCGTTCACGTGCATCAGCAATTCGACATGCCAGCCGAACGGCTTCACGCGCTGCGCGAGGCTCCGCAGTGCCTCGCGCGGCAGCCGGCCGGCGCCGGACCTTAAGTCGACGATGTTGCAGCGTACGCCGCGCACGCCGCTCGCATGCAGCTGCTCGAGCGTGCGGCCGTCCACGTCGAACGGTACGACGGCGACGCCGCGCAGCCGTCTCGTGTCCGCCGCCAGCGCTTCGAGCATCGCCCGGTTGTCCGTGCCGTACGCGCTCGGCTGTACGAGCACGGCGCGCCCTATGCCCACGGCGTCCAGCATCCGCCTGAAAGCGGCGGCATCCGCCTTGTCCGGCGCGCCATAGAGCGCGGCGGCAATGAGGGGATAGCGTTCCTCGGGCCCGAAGACGTGCGCGTGGCAATCGCAGGCCAGGGGCGGCACGGCGATGCGTGGTGCACGTGGATTTCCATCGGGCGCGGCAGCTCGCATGCTTTTTTTCTCGCCCGCGGTCACGCCCTATGATAGCCGGGGATCACGCCTCGGCGGCACGCAGCCGCCACCATCGGGCGATCGCCGCACCGATCACCACAGCACCGATGAGCGTGGCCACGGGCGCACCAGCGAAATCGGCGACCAAACCCGCCTGCAGGCGCCCGAGCGGCGCGCTGCCGCGGGTGCTGAGGACGACGACCGACATGACGCGGCCGCGCAGCGTATCCGGCACCAGAGTCTGGGCGAGGGTGTTGCGGTTGACGCCCCAGATGCCATCGCACGTGCCGAGCAGAAAAAGCAGCACGGTGGAAAGCGCGAGCCACGGCGACAAGGCAAAGGCGGCGAGCAGCACGCAGTAAACGGCGCCGGCGTAGAGAATGACGCGCACGTGACGCGTGAGCTGGGCGACGACCATGAAGAGCATCGCGCACATGCCGCCGGCGCCGAGCGCGCTGAGGAGCCAGCCGAGGCC
>DASQIG010000330.1:0-4668 GCA_035631735.1 Burkholderiales bacterium
TACAAGGATGGCGAGCAGAAGATCCTGGTGACGCCCGAGACGGAAGTCGTCACCTTCGTGCCGGGATCGCGCGCCGACCTCAAGCCGGGCGAGACGATGTTCAGCGTCGCGCGCATCGAATCCGACGGCAAGTTCGTCGCCGCGCGCGTCGCGGTGAGCAAGGACGGCGTCAAGCCGCCGCAGTAATGATCGGGGTCAGGTCTTGAATTGCAGCATCGGGATGCGCTAATTCAAGACCTGACCCCCGCTGCTTTGCCGGCGTTTGTACCCGCAATGCGGCCGAAGACCGCACCGTTGGTCAGTCCCGAGCCGCCGGGGTAGTTGAACCAGAAGATGCCGCCGACGAGCTCGCCGGCGGCATAAAGGCCCGCGATCGGCTCGCCGTCGGAGCTGATCACCCGCGCGCCGGTATTGATCTTCAGGCCGCCGAAGCTGAAGGTGATGCCGCAGGTCACCGCGTACGCCTCGAACGGCGGCGTGTCGAGCGTATTGGCCCAGTTGCTCTTGTTGACTTCCAGCCCCTCGGTACGCCGCCCGTCTTTCACGTTGGGATTGAACGGCATGTCGGTGCGCACGGCGGCGTTGTACTTCTTCAGCGTCTCGAGCGCGGTCTTCTGGTCGGTGTCGTCCATCCTGGAGACGAGCTCTTCCAGCGTGCTGCCGCTGATCTTCGTCACCTGGCGAATGCGGTACTCGTCGCGCAACTGGGCCTTGACCTTCGCGTCGAAGATCTGCCAGGCAAACTGCTTCGGCTGCTGCAGGATGACGCGGCCGTACTTCGCGTAGGTGTAGTTGCGGAAATCGGCGCCCTCGTCGACGAAGCGCTTGCCGTCCGCGTTGATGTACACGCCCCACGGATACGAGTGCTTCTGGAAGCCGTCGCCGACCGCGAGATCGCCGGTCTCCGGCGCGTTGCGGTCCCAGGCGACCGCGTGGCAGCCCGACCAGTTGCCGTGCGGCGCGGCGCCGATGTCGAGCGCCATGCGGATGGCGTCGCCGGTGTTGAAGCGCGTGCCACGCACCTTGGCGAGCTCCCAGCCGGGGCCCAGGTAGCGCGTGCGCCACTCGGTGTTCGCCTGGAACCCGCCCGCGGCGAGGACCACCGCCTTGCCGGCAATGCGCTCCGTGCGCCCCTTGTGCTTCACGATGATCCCATGGACGCCGTCGTCGTCGGCGATCAGCTCGGTCGCGCGCGCGCCGTAGCAGATCTCGATGCCCGCTTGCTTCGCGATCCGGGTTTCTGCTTCGACCAGCCCCGGTCCGCCGCCCACCGCCTCCACCGTGAGGCCGCCCCAGAACTTGAACCTGCCGCCGATCTTGAACGCCTGGCGTCCCCAGGCAGCGGTGAAGCGCACGCCGCGCCTGCGCATCCATTGCGCCGTGGCAAGGCTCTGCTTTACCAGGATCTCGGTGAGGTCGGGATCGCAGCGATACTCCGTCACCCGCGCCATGTCATCGAGAAACTGCTCCTCGGTGTAGGTGCCGAAGTCCGTGCTGGCGATCTCCTCCGCCGTGAGGTCCGGGATCAGCGTCTTCAGGTCTTCGGGGCCGTTGTAGACCAGGCGGAAAAGGCCCGCCGTGAATCGCGAGTCGCCTCCCGCTTCCTCCTCCGGCGCGCGCTCGAGCACCAGCACCCGCTCGCAGTGCTCGCGCGCGGCCAGCGCCGCGCACAGCGCTGCGTTGCCGCCGCCGACCACGATGACGTCGACCATCAGTCCGCCTTGACGCCGGCGCGCTCGATCACTTCCTTCCAGCGCGCCTGCTCTTTGGCGATGAACTGCGCGTATTCCTGCGGGCTGGAGCCGACCGCCTCGGCGTCCTCCGCGGCGAAGCGCTGCAGCAGCGCCGGCGTCTTCGCCGCTTTCCCCGCTTCCTCGGCGAGCCGCTGAATGATCGCCGGCGGCGTCTTTGCCGGCGCGTTCAAGCCGTACCACTGCGACGTCTCGAAGCCCGGGTAGCCCTGCTCGGCGACGGTTGGGACGTCGGGCAGGGAGGCGAGCCGCTTAGGCGTGCCGACAGCGATCACGCGCAGCTTGCCGCTCTTCACGTGCGGCATGAGCGGCGGCGTGCCGGCCGAGGTAGCCTGCGTGCGCCCGGCCACGAGGTCGATCAGATTCGGCCCGGTGCCCTTGTACGGCACGTGCTGGATATCGATGCCCGTCACGAGCTTCAGGTACTCCATCGCGAGATGCCCGGCGCTGCCGTTGCCCGCCGAGCCGTAGTTGAGCTTGCCCGGCTCGCGCCTGGCGAGCGCGACGAACTCGCGCAGGTTCTTCGCCGGCACGCTCTCGTGCACCACGAAGATGTTCGGCACCTTGGCGAGCAGCGATACCGCGGTGAAGTCGCGGTTTACGTCGTAGCCCAGGCTCTTCTCGATGTACGGCGTCATCGCCAGGCTGCCCACGTGGCCGATGATCAGCGTGTAGCCGTCGGGCTCGGCGTGCGCGACATCGGCCATCGCCACGTTGCCGCCGCCGCCGCCCTTGTTCTCGATGATGAGCGACTGCCCGAGCCCCTTTTCCATCTCGGCGGCGAAGCTGCGCGCGACGATCGAGCTCGAGCCGCCCGGCGCGAACGGCACCACCAGCCGGATCGGCTTCGTCGGATAGCTTTGCGCGGCCGCGGCGCCGGCCGCGAGCGCGAGGACCAGCACGAGTGCTCTCATCGGTAAAGGCCCTGTTGCTCGAGCCAGCGCTGGATCAGCGCCGCGACTTCGAGGTTGTTTTTGTCCATCATCAGCATGTGCGAGTTGCCGCGGATGCCGGCTTGCGGCAGGTCGACGACGTCGACTTTGGCGCCCGCCGCACGCATCGCCGCGCCGAAGGCGACGCCGTTCTTGCGGATCTGCGGCCAGCGCGCATCCTTTTCGATGTTGTCGCCGTAGACGAAGAGCGTCGGGATGGCTTTCAGCCGGTCGACCTGCCGCGGATCACCCTGGCCGGCGGGCTCGACGGCGATCAGCGCCTTCACCTTCTGCGGCCGCGCCTGCGCCACCCTGAAGCCGAACTGGCCCGCCTGCGAGTGGAACAGCAGCACGCAGGGACAGACGCGATCGACCAGCGCAGTGTAGGCAGCAATGATCGCGTCGTCGGTCGTCGTCCAGCGCGGCACGACCTGGCGCATGAAGTTGTCGTAGCTCTCGACGGGAAACTGGCTCCCCGCCATGCGGAAGCGCACGTACGGGTCGCTCTTCGGCAGGAAAAGTGGCTCGCTCTTGAAAATATCCGGATACATCGCCCAGCCGGCGCGCCCGCGCTCGACCGCATCCGAGTCGTAGACGTCCCAGCCGCGCTTCACGAACCAGTTGAGCCAGCCTTCGCGCCCGTCGGGCGTCGTCTCATACGTCACTCCGGTGAGGCCGCCGCCGTGCCACATCAGCAGCGGCACCGCGCCGCGGCGGTTCGCGGGCAGGAAATACTGGACGTACATCGACTCGACGACGTAGGTACCGTTCGGATCGATCTTTGCGGGCACGCCACCCGGCGTGAAGACGACCTCTTTCGCCGGCTTGCCGGAGATCGTCACTTCGCGCCCGCCGACATGAAACGAGCCCATGTCGCGCAGCGCGATCGGCGCCGAGCTGCAGCCGGCGAGCAACAATGCAAACACGGCAACGCGGGCGCTCATGTGGCGGCGAAACCGTAGAGGCGCGCGGGATTGTCGACGAGGATCGCCTGCCGCGTGGCGGCGTCGGGCGCCCATACCGGCAGCTGATTGAGCAGCCGGCCGTCGTCGATCGCGAAGTATGGCCGCACGTCCATCGCGCCGTAGCCGGGCAGCGGATCCGAGTTCGGATGCGGCCAGTCGGTGCCCCACAGGATCCGCTGCGGATTCGCCGCGATCAGCGCCCGCGCCATCGCTGTGGCGTCCGCGTAATCGGGGGCCTGCTTGGAAATGCGGTAAGCGCCCGAGATCTTGACGTAGGCCTTGCCCGCGCGCACCAGCCCGACGAGATCGGCGAAGCCGGGCTGCTCGACGCCGAGGGACGCCTGCGCGCGGCCGAAATGGTCGAACACCACGGGTACCGGCGATGCGAGCGCCAGGTCCTTGATCGCGGAGACCACGTCGAGCGTGGTGTACATCTGCACGTGCCAGCCGCGCGACTTGATGCGCTCGGCGGCGTCCTGGAAGCGCTTGCGTGCCGCCGCCGGATCCGCCGTCTTGCCGCCGGTAGCGAGGTTGATGCGGATGCCGCGGATCCCGGCGCGTCCCATGGCGTCGAGCTCGGCTTGCGGCGTCTTGTCGTCGATCACGGCGACACCGCGCGCATCCGGCCCGCGCGCCGTCATGCCCCAGAGCGTCGCCGAGTTGTCGGTGCCGTAGACGCTCGGCGTGACGATCACCACGCGCCGCATGTGCAGTGCGCGGTGGAGTTCGGCCATTTCCTGCGGCAGCGCCGGCTCGGGCGTATAGATGCGGCCCGGCGACATCGGGAATTCGCGCATCTCGCCGTGGATGTGCGTGTGGCAGTCGCACGCGAGCGGCGGCACCTCGAAGTTGACCGCTGTCGCGGGCTGCGACGCTTTCGCCGCCGCAAGGCGCGGCGCAAGCGTCGAAGCGAGCGCAGACATGAGCAACTGGCGTCTGGTGATCATAGTGCCCCCTTCAGAACTGGTAGCGCCGCAGGCCGCCGTCTACCGGGATGACGGCGCCGGTGATGTAGCGCGC
>DASQIG010000331.1:0-3723 GCA_035631735.1 Burkholderiales bacterium
GCGATCACGATCGAGCTCGACCACAAGGCTCTGTACCAGAACCTGCGGAACGAGAAATTCCACGCGTCGATCCTGACGCTTGCGCTCGACGGCACGAAGGAGCAGGTGCTGCTGCGCGCCGTGAACATGCATCCGTTCAAGCCGCAGGTGCAGCACATCGACTTCCAGCGCGTCTCCAAGGACAAGAAGATCCACATGAAGGTGCCGCTGCACTTCGCCAACGCCGACAAGTCGCCGGGCGTGAAAGAGCAGGGCGGCGTGGTGAACCACGTGATGAACGAGCTCGACATCGTCTGCTTCCCCGATGACCTGCCCGAGTACATCGAGGTGGATCTCAGCAATCTCGCCGTCGGCCACTCGCTGCACGTGCGCGAGCTCGCGCTGCCGAAGGGCGTCGAGCTGACGCTGCACAAGGATGAAAACCCGGTCGTCGCCACGGTGGTGGTGCCGGCGCTGATCACCGAGGAAGAGGAGGCCGCCCAGGCCGCCGCCGCGGTGGCGCCGTCGGAGATCCCGACCACCGAGCAGGCCGCCGAGCCGAAGGAAGGCGAGGCTGCCGAAGGCGCCGACAAGGCCACTGCGGCCAAAGGCGGCGAGAAGGCGCCCGCTGCCAAGGCCGCCGAGAAGCCGGCCGCTGCCGACAAGGGCGAGAAGAAAGAGAAGAAATAGTTTTGATTCGTTTAATCGTCGGCCTGGGCAATCCGGGCAAGGAGTACGAGCGCACGCGGCACAACGCCGGCTTCTGGCTGGTGGAGCGCTACGCCTCGCAGAACGGCGTCGTGCTGCGCAAGGACCCGAAGTTCAAGGCGCTCGTCGGCCGGCATGAGGGGAGCGGCGCGTGGCTGCTCCTGCCGCAAAGCTTCATGAACCTCTCGGGCCAGCCGGTGCAGATGCTCGCCGGCTTTTTCAAGATCAAGCCGGACGAGATCCTCGTGGTGCACGACGAGCTCGACTTCCCGCCCGGCGTCGCGCGCTTGAAGCAGGGCGGCGGCATCGCCGGCCACAACGGCCTGAAGGACATCTCGCAGCGCCTGGCGACGCACGAGTATTGGCGCCTGCGGCTCGGCGTCGGCAAGCCGCCGCCCGGACGCGAAGGCGCCGACTTCGTGCTCGAGCGCCCGCCCGCCGAGGAAAAGGCGGCGATCGATGCCGCGATCGAGAACTCGATTGCCGTGCTGCCGCAGCTTCTCGCCGGCGACATGCAGGGCGCGATGAACAAGCTGCATACGGATGAGCCGCTGCCGGCGAAGAAGGAACCAGAGAAAAAGGCGGAGCCGGTCAAAGCGCAGAAAGAGCCCGCGAAAAAGGAAGGCCTGCTGAGCGGCCTGTTCGGCCGTAAGAAATGAGCTTGCGGTGCGGTATCGTCGGCCTGCCGAACGTCGGCAAGTCGACGCTCTTCAACGCCGTTACCAAGGCGGGCATCGCCGCCGAGAACTATCCCTTCTGCACGATCGAGCCGAATGTCGGCATCGTTGAGGTGCCCGACCTGCGGCTCGAGGTGATCGCCGAGATCGTGCAGCCGCAGAAGGTAGTGCCCGCGGTGGTCGAGTTCGTCGACATCGCGGGCCTCGTCGCCGGCGCGTCCAAGGGCGAGGGGCTCGGCAACAAGTTCCTCGCCAACATCCGCGAGACCGACGCGATCGCGCATGTCGTGCGCTGCTTCGACGATCCGAATGTCGTGCACCTCGCCGGCAAGATCGATCCGGTCTCGGACATCGAAACGATCAATACGGAGCTCGCGCTCGCCGATCTCGAATCGGTGGAGCGCCAGCTCGCCAAGTACGAAAAGGTGGCGCAGGCGGGCGGCGACAAGGAGGCGCAGCGGCTCGTCGCCGCGCTCAGGAAAGTGCGCGCCTTGCTCGACCAGGGCCGGCCGGCGCGCAGCGCAGAGCTCACGCGCGAAGAGCACGCCGTGCTGCGGCCGCTCTTTCTGCTCACCATGAAGCCGACGATGTACGTGGCCAATGTCGCCGAGGACGGCTCGCCGCGCGCGCTCGAAGCGCTCAAGGCCTGCGCCGCCAGGGAAGGCGCGCCGGTGGTGCCGATCTCGGCGGCGCTCGAAGCGCAGATCGCCGAGATGCCGGATGACGACAAGAAGCTGTTCCTCGAGGACATGGGCATGGAGGAGCCCGGGCTTAACCGCGTGATCCGCGCGGCGTACGAGCTCCTCGGCCTGCTGACCTACTTCACCGCCGGCCCGAAGGAGGTTCGCGCCTGGACCATCCCGGCCGGCGCCACCGCGCCGCAGGCGGCCGGCGCGATCCATACCGACTTCGAGCGCGGCTTCATCCGCGCCGAGGTCGCCGCCTACGACGATTTCGTCGCCCATGGCGGCGAGCTGGGCGCAAAAGAGGCGGGAAAACTACGTCTGGAGGGCAAGGATTACGTCGTGCGCGACGGCGACGTGATCCATTTCCGCTTCAACGTCTAGGATAGCGGCCGTGGAACTCCAGTACGGACCCGGCACGGCGAAGGACCTGCCCCAGCTAGTGGAGCTCCTGGGCGTGCTTTTCACCGACGAGGCCGAGTTCCAGGCCAACGCCGAGAAGCAGAAGCGCGCGCTCGAAGCGATCCTCGCCAATCCCACGATCGGCAAGCTGTTCGTCGCGCGCGAGGGCAAGCGCGTCGTCGCCATGGCGAGCCTCCTCTACACCGTCAGCACCGCCGAGGGCGGCAAGGCCGCCTGGTTCGAGGATCTCGTAGTGCATCCCGATGAGCGCAAGCGCGGCATCGGCGAAGCGCTGCTGAAGCATGTGGTTGCCCAGGCTCGCGCCGACGGCGTGCTGCGCATCACGCTGCTCACCGACATGCAGAACGAGCGCGCCCAGGCGATGTACCGGCGCGCCGGCTTCGTCGGCTCGCCGATGCGGCCGATGCGCCTGAAGCTCAAGCTGCCGGGAAACTGATCGTCGTTCCCGCGACGGATCCTGCCTAATTGGTGACTGTCACCAATTTCTCGGCAAAGATCTTCGTCAGCGTCTTGCGAAACGGAATCACTTCCGCGCCCTCGAGAATGCCGTGCCGCTTCATCTCCGCATGCAGGCGCGGCAGGTTGTACTGCGGCACCGAGGCGTAGAGATGGTGCTCGACGTGGTAGTTCACGTTGTGCGGGAAGATGAGCCAGCGCAGCCACGCCGGTCCGAGGTTGGTGCGCGCGGCGGTGAGCGGCGAGGAGAAATCCGTCGTCGCGCCATGCTCCGCGATCGCACGGAGCCGCAGGATCGCCTGCACTACCGTGACGAGCGGCAACACCCATAGCACCAGGTACTGGACGAGATAGCCGCTCGCGGCGAAGACGATGAGCGCTGCCACGTGTAGCGCGATGACCATGTTCCGGTCGCTGCGCGCCTCGTCACGCAATTTGGGCGACGTGTCGTCGAGCGGCCGCACCGCGACATGGGTCGCGGTGTTGAGCGCCGGCGCGCCGCCGAGGAAGTACGCATAGGTCTTCCACGCCGTCAGGCCGCAGAGATCCTTCACCAGCTTGCGCACGAGGTACCTGCGCCCGCGCGGATAGCCGCCGTGCAGCGCCGTGTCCGGATCGAGCGCGCCGTAAAGATTGTTGTGATGCAGCCGGTGGATCACCCGGTACGTGCACATCGACAGTCCTTGCGCGGCGGCGCAGGCGCGGCCCATCGCATCGTTCAGCCAGCGGCGCTCGTAGAGCAGGTAATGCGCCGCGTCGTGCGCGATCACGAAAAGCGCATGCTGCCGCGTGCCGAT
>DASQIG010000332.1:0-4177 GCA_035631735.1 Burkholderiales bacterium
CGCTGCTGGTGGCGAGCGAGGACATGGTCGCGGATCTCGGCACCGAGCGGAGCCGCGACGGCGTCGAGCTCGCGTACGTGCGCGGGCGCTTCCTCGTCGAATGCCGCGCCGCGGGCGTCGAGGCCGTGGATTGCCCGTACACCTTCAGCGACGTGAAGGGCGCGGTCGCCGATGCGCGCTACGCGAAGCGGCTCGGTTACCGCATGAAAAGCCTGGTGGCTCCATCACACGCCAGGGCGGTCAATGCGGTGTTCACCCCCAGCCGGCGCGAGCTCGCGCATGCGCGCAAGGTGGTCTCGGCATTCGAGCGCGCCCGCGCAGCGGGCCGCGAGCGGGCGAAAGTGGACGGCGCGCTGATCGAGGTGCCGATCTACGCCGCGGCTAAGCGCCTGCTCGCGACAGCCGCGCGAAGCTGACCGCGGCGGCGAAGAAGCCGAGGCTCAGCACCACCTCCAGCGCGGCAAGCTGCCGCGCGAGCCCGGCCTCCGCCCAGGCACGTGTCGCGCCCTCGGCGAAGTAGGCGAGGATCAGCATGCACGACCATTGATACGTATAGCGCCGGCCGGCGAGGATGCCGCCGAGCGGGAGCGCCAGCGGCAGCGCCTTCAGGGCGAGCAGCGAGCCGCCGGGCCGCAGCGGCGCGAGCCACAGCTCCCAGGCGAGCGCCAGCACGATGAGCGCGACGAGCGCCGCAGCGGCCAGCGCCCGCAGGCTACGCACCCCAGAATTTCCACCAGGGCCGGCGCGACTTCATCTTCACGCGCACGTTTACCTTCGCCGTGCCGCCGAGCTTCGCCTGCAATTCGTCGATCGCCTGCTGCACCGCCGCCGTGTCCGCGCCCTTGAAGCGGATCAGCTCGCCGCAGCCCTCGCACGCGATCGCGCTGCCTGCAGTCATCTCGGTGAGCGCGAGCTCGCGCTTCCGGCCGCACTTCGGGCAGGCGATCTGCACGTTCATGCGAAGCGCAGCGCGTAGATCGGTGGCAGATGGGCCGAGATCGAGCGCCAGCTGTCACCCTGGTCCTCCGACACCCACAGGCCGCCGGTGGTCGAGCCGATCGCGAGGCGCTCGCCGCTCGGGTCGACGGCGAGGCCGTGGCGGTAGACGAGGTCATAGGCATGCTCCTGCGGCAGCCCGTTGCGCAGGACGGAGAACGACTTGCCGCCATCGCGCGTGCGCGCGACGACCAGCTGCGCCTCGAGCGGCACGCGCCGCTCGTCTTTCTCGGCGGGCACGAACCATGCCGTATCCGGCTCGCCCGGGTGCACGGCGACGCCGAAGCCGAACTTCGACGGCGCGATCGCCGTGATCTCCTGCCAGCTCGCGGCGCCGTCGCTGGTGCGGAACACGCCGTTGTGGTGCTGGGCGTAGAGCACATCCGGGCGCGAGGGCGCCTGCACCATGCGGTGCACGTCCTGGATGTTCTGGTCGTGCTTGCGCTCCGGCGGAAAGTAATCGGCGGACATGCCGCTCGCCGCGAGCTTCCAGTTCTCGCCGCCGTCGGCGCTCTGCCATACGCCGCCGCAGGAGATGGCGATGGTCAGCCTCCTCGCATCGCGCGGATCGATGCAGATCGAGTGGATGCCGGGGTGGTCGTAGCCGCCGCCGAACCACTCGGTGCGCTCCTTGCGGTCCCAGAGACTGCTCACGAGCGACCAGCTTTCGCCGCGGTCGCGCGAGCGGAAAAGCCCGCCCGGGATGGTGCCGGCCCAGAGCGTGTCGCCGGCGGCTTCGAGCGTCCAGATCTGCACCAGCTTCCACGGCGTCTTGTCGTCGATGCCCTCCGGCTTCGCCGGATAGGCGGGCGGCGCGACCTCGGTCCAGCTCTCGCCGCCGTTCTCGGAGCGGCGCAGCTTCACGCCGAAATGGCCGAGGTTCAGCGCGGCGTAGATCGCGCCGCCGTGCGCAAGCACGGCGGTCACCGGATCGCCGAGAAACTGCGGCTTTGCCAGCGTCCAGCGGCTCGGGTCGATGATGAAGAGGCCCTTCCTCGTCGCGACGTAGAGCGGCATGGTCATCCTCCCGTCAGTGCCTGCATCACGTGGATCGCCGCGCCGGCGGGCACCGTGTCGTCGAGCCGCGCGCGGCGGCCGTCGACGAACACGAAGACATGCTTGCGCAGCTCGCCCTGCTCATCGAGCACATAGTCGCGCACCTGCGGCTGCGCGCGGAACACGGCCTGGAGCGCAGCGCCTACCGTGGCGCCGCCCACGTCGCTCTCGGCGCAGCGCACATGGCGCTGCAGGTGGGACGTGAACACGACGCGCGGCATGGCGAGCCGGTATCATAAAAGGATTGATGAAGCAGCACTTGCGCGCCGCGTGGGAGTTCATCGTGGCCCTCGTGACGCGCTTTCGCGAAGAGCGCGTCACCCAGACCGCGGGAAGCCTCACCTACACGACGCTGCTCTCGCTGGTGCCGCTGTTCACCGTGGCGCTCGGCGTCTCCACCGCCTTCCCGGCGTTCCAAGAGTGGATCAGCTCGCTGCAGCTCTTCATCCTCGAGAACGTCCTGCCCGATACGCCGGCGGTCAACACGCTGATCGAGCAGATTAATTCCTTCACCGAGAATGCCGCGCGCCTCACCGCGATCGGCATCGCCGGCTTCGTCATCACCTCGGTGATGCTGATGCTCACGATCGACAACGCGCTCAACCGCATCTTCCGCGTACAGCGGCGCCGCTCGATCGTGCAGAACGTCTTCATCTACTGGGGCGTGATCACCCTCGGGCCGCTGTTCGTCGGCGGCAGCCTCTCGAGCACCTACTTCGCGCTGCGCCAGGCGGCAGGCGCGTCGCCCTTCAGCATTCTCGCGGACGCGCTGGTCGGCGTCGTGCCCTTCGTGCTGACGTGCGCCGCGCTGATGCTGCTCTACGCCGTGGTGCCGGCTCGGCGGGTCGAGTGGCGCCATGCGGTGCTCGGCGGCTTGCTCGCCGGCATCGGCTTCGAGATCGCCAAACGCGGCTTCGCGATCTATCTCTTCCGCGTGCCGGCCTACACGCTGATCTACGGCGCCTTCGCCACCATCCCGATCTTCCTCATCTGGCTCTACCTCTCGTGGGTCGTGGTGCTCACCGGTGCGGTCTTCACCGCGGTGCTGCCGGTGTTCGGCCGCAAGCCCGACCGCGCTCGCGTGCCGGGCGAAGAGCTTGCCGACGCGCTCGGCGTGCTGGGCGCCCTGGCCCGCGCGCACGAGCGGGGCGACGTGCTGTCGCTGAACGCGCTGGCGCGCGCGCAACGGCTGCCGCCCGATCGCTGCGAGGAGATCCTGGTGCGCGCCGCGACGCGCGGCTGGGTCGCGCGCACCGAGCGCGACGGCTGGGTGCTCGCGCGCGACCCTTCGCAGATCCAGGTCGCCGACGTCTACCGGGCCTTCGTCTACGACGCCGACGCGGTGGGCGTGCCTCCGGACCATCTTGGTTTATCGTTGCGCGATTTCGTGCGCCGGGACCGGAACGAGGAAAGGCATGAAGACGCGGCTGTGCTGTCGCCCCCCTGATAAGCGCATATGACTTCCATTCCCGGCCGAGAAAGGCTGATCGTGGCGCTCGACGTGCCGAGCGCCGCCGAGGCGCGCGCGCTGGTCGAGCGGCTCGGGCCGGCGGCGTGCTTCTACAAGGTGGGGCTGGAGCTGTTCGTCGCCGCCGGCTACTTCGAGCTCGTCGACTGGCTCCTCAAGCGCGGCAACAAGGTATTTGCCGATCTCAAGATGTACGACATCCCCGAGACGGTCGGCCGGGCAGTCGCGAACCTGCGCGGGCGCGGCATCACGTTTGTCACCGTGCACGGCAACCAGGGGATCATGCAAGCCGCCGCGAAGGAGAAGGGCGACCTGAAGGTGCTCGCGGTGACGGTGCTTACCAGTCTCGACCGCGGCGACCTCGACGACCTCGGCTTTTCGTGCGATGTGGAAAGGCTGGTGCTGTCGAGGGCGCGGCGCGCGCTTGAGGCGGGCTGCGATGGCGTGATCTCGTCCGGTCTCGAGGCGCAGCGCCTGAAGGGCGAGTTCCACGACCGGCTGCTCGTGGTGACGCCGGGCATTCGCCCGGTGGACAACAGGCCGGCCGATGATCAGAAGCGCACGGTCGATGTCGCGCAGGCGTTCGCCAACGGCGCCGACTACATCGTGGTCGGCCGCCCGATCCGCCAGGCCGCCGATCCGCGCGCCGCGGCCGAG
>DASQIG010000333.1:0-3397 GCA_035631735.1 Burkholderiales bacterium
TTCCACGACGTCGCCCTTCCGTGCCCAGGCGAATTTGGTCCTGGCTTCCGGCACGACGCGCTTCATCTCGTTGCCGGCGTGCGTCAGGCGCTTCTCGAGGTCCTCGAGGTTCGGCACCACGAGGCCCACCGTGCCGCGCAGCACCTCGGCGCGCGGCGGCACGGCGCGGCTCGGCAGGTGGCACTGCGTGCGCCCGAAGTTGACCCACATGTTCTCGAGGCCGGTGAAGAGATACGGATCGCGCGTGCCGCCGAGGCCGACGACGTAGAACAGCGTCGCCAGGCGCTGGTCCGGGATCACCACGTTGAAGTGCTCGAGGTGCACGATGTTCCCGACCGATTGAGCGGCCCGGTCGTATTGCCGCAGTTTCTCGGGAGCGTTCATGCCGTTAGTCTAGCTCCAGACCCGGCGCGCGAACTCGGGGTAATCGGCGGCGATTGCTACCGCCACCGGGCCGCGCAGCAGCTCGAGCTCGGCGGCCGTCGGTTGCGGCGTCTCACCCACCGTGCCGGCGTCGTACTCAAAGCCGGTGGCTTCGCGCACCTCGGCGGCGGTACGACCGGGGTGGACGCTTTCCAGCCGGAAACGGCGGTTCGCCGGCTGCCAGCGGAATAGCGCGGCTCCGGTGACGAGCGCTACCGGCCCGCCGCGGCGCACCACGTCCGGGGGCGAGGAGCCGGGCGCCGAAATGAATTCCACGCGCGGCACCAGCACCCGGCGCGAATGCTCCTCGCGGAACAGGATCGTGCGGCAGGTGAAGTACATGAACGCCGAGCCGAACGAGCCGGGAAAGCGCCGGCCCTCGGCGCGCACCAGGTTGATGTTCGCCTCGCCGTCGATCTGCGCACCGCCGAGAAAGAAGTAGTCGATGCGCCCCTGCCCCGCGAGATCGAAGAGCTCGTGCGACCCTTCGCTGAAGGGGTTGCCTTTGCGCTTGTGCAGCCGCGTGACGCGCAGCGGCTGGCCTTGCAAGCGCAGGAGCTCGCACGCGGTCGCGGGTATCGGCGACGCAGCACCCACGGCGACGTGGGTGGCGTCGGCTATCAGCCGCGCGATCAGGCAGGCAAGGAGCTCTTCCTGCTTTGCCACACGAACTCGGCGAGATAGTTCTCGAAGCCCTCGTGCGTGCGGGCCGCCTTGGCATACGCCGCGAGGTGAGCGTCGTCGATGGCGTAGACGTCCGGCACGCCGAGCGGCCAGGCGCCGCGCTCGGCGCGCGCGATGCCGCTCACATACGTCGCGCCGATCACACCCGGCGCCAGCACCTCGTCCTCGAGCATGTCGCCGGCGCGGAACTCCTCGATCGTTACATAAGTGTGGCGCGCCGCGTGCGCGAGAGTGGCGAGCTCGCGCCGGCGCCCGACCCACACGTTGCCCGCTTCGTCCGCCCAGCGTGCGTGGAACAGCGCGACGTCCGGCACGATCGCCGCGATCAGGAGGATGGCATCGGCGCCGCCGGCAAAGGGGTTCTGCGCCACGCGCCAGTCGGCGTGCGCCGGCACGAGATCCGAGCCGAGCACGCCGCGCAGCGGCATGTAAGGCACACCCTTCTCGGTTGCCTGCAGCGCGGTGTGCACCGCCGGGCAGGTATAGTCGACGACCTTGATCTCGCCTCGCTCGGCCGCATCGGTGAAGCGCGGCGCGAGCCCAGCCTCGCCGAGCGAGACGGCGCTCGAGTGGACTTCGGCGACGCAGCCGGCGCCGATCAGCAGATCCGCCGAGAGGCCGAGCACGGGGACGCCGAACAATTTCAGACCGGTTACTTTGCGGCGGATGAGCGCGCGCACGGCCTCCATCGCCGGCAGCGAGTAGTCGGGCGGCAGCGCGATGAACGCGCCGTCCGGGATGCGCGCGACGAGCGACCCGACGCCGCTCAGGCTGCGGTTCCTCCGACGGTAAGCGCGTCGATCCTCAGGGTCGGCTGGCCGACGCCGACCGGCACGCTCTGGCCCTCCTTGCCGCAGGTGCCGATGCCGCTGTCGAGCGTGAGATCGTTGCCGATCATGGAGACGCGCGTAAGCGCGTCGGGGCCGTTGCCGATGAGCGTGGCGCCTTTGACGGGGTGGGTGACCTGGCCGTTCTCGATGAGGTAGGCCTCGGCGGTGGAGAAGACGAATTTGCCGTTGGTGATGTCGACCTGGCCGCCGCCGAAATTCGTGGCGTAGAGGCCTTTCTTCACGCTGCGGATGATCTCCTGCGGGTCGTGCGGCCCGGCCAGCATATAGGTATTGGTCATGCGCGGCATGGTGAGGTGCGCAAACGATTCGCGCCGCGCGTTGCCGGTAAGCGGCATTTTCATGAGCCGCGCGTTCAGGCTGTCCTGCATGTAGCCGCGCAGCACGCCGTCCTCGATCAGCACGTTGCGCTGGCTCGGCGTGCCTTCGTCATCGACGCTGAGCGAGCCGCGCCGGCCGGGCAGCGTGCCATCGTCGACCACCGTGACGCCCGGCGCCGCGACGCGCTGGCCGAGGCGGCCGCTGAACGCGGAGCTGCCTTTGCGGTTGAAGTCGCCTTCCAGGCCGTGGCCCACGGCTTCGTGCAGCAGGATGCCGGGCCAGCCGGGGCCGAGGACCACGGTCACCGTGCCGGCCGGGGCCGGGCGGGCTTCGAGATTCACCAGTGCCTGTGACACGGCCTGCTCGGCGTATTGGTCGAGCACCGGGTCGGTGAAATGCGAGTAGTCGGTGCGCCCGCCGCCGCCGGCGGTGCCCGACTCGCGCCGCCCGTTGTGCTCGGCGATCACCTGCACCGAGAGGCGCACCAGCGGCCGCACATCGGCGGCGAGCTGGCCGTCGGCGCGCGCGATCAGCACGACCTCATACTCGCCGCCGAGGCTCGCCATCACCTGGGTGACGCGCGGGTCGCGCGCGCGGCATTTGCGCTCGAGCTTCTCCAGCAGCGCCACCTTCTGCGCGGAGCCGAGCGAAGCGATCGGATCGATGGCAGCGTAGAGCTGCACCGGAAGCCGACGCGAGCCTGCCTTCACCACGCGCGCCTGCCCGGCCGCCGCAATGGCGCGCGTCGCGCGCGCGGCGTCCTGCAGCGCGCTGAAGCTGATCTCGTCGGAGTAAGCGAAGGCGGTCTTCTCGCCCGACACGGCGCGCACGCCGACGCCCTGCTCGATGTTGAAGCTGCCGGACTTGACGATGCCCTCTTCGAGGCTCCAGCCTTCCGAACGCGAGTACTGGAAGTAGAGATCGGCGTAGTCGACGCGGCGCGCGGCGAGCGTGCCGAACACTTGCTCGAGCTTCGCTGCCTCGAGGTCGAAGGGCGCGAGCAGCGTGCTTCTTGCGGTGTCGAGTATCAATGCATTCTCCGGTTGGCGTGGGCGGGCAGCGCGGCCTGCACCTCGTGGATGCGCGCGGCATCCATTTCTGCGAGCACGACGCCTTCGCCC
>DASQIG010000334.1:0-5203 GCA_035631735.1 Burkholderiales bacterium
GGCAGGCCGGTAATGTCGCGACCCTCGAAGCGGAAGCGGCCCGCGTCGGGGGCGTACACGCCGGTGAGCAGATTGAAAAGCGTGGTCTTGCCGGCGCCGTTGGGGCCGATGAGTCCGTAGATCTCGCGCGGCGCGATGGCGAGCGACACATCCTCCAGCGCCTGCAGTCCGCCAAAGCGCTTGGATGCGCCCGTGACTTCGAGCAGAGAGCTCACGTTACGCGCCCGGTGAGCTCGCGCTTTCTCACCGCGGAAGGAAGAAGGCCGGCCGGCCGGAACAGCATGATCAGCACGAGCGCGAGGCCAAAGAGCAGCATCCGGATCACTTCGGGCTCCATCAGCGTGCGGCCGAAAAGTGCAAGCTGGAGCGGCTCGACCGTCCAGCGCAGCAGCTCCGGCGTGAAGGACAGGAGCAAGGCGCCGAGGATCACACCCCAGACGTTGCCCATGCCGCCCAGCACCACCATCGATACCACCATGATCGACTCGACCAGCACGAAGCTCTCCGGCGAGATGAAGGCCTGGATCGCCGAGAACATGCCGCCGGCGATGCCGCCGAAAGTCGCGCCCATGGCAAAGGCGAGCAGCTTCATGTTGCGCGTGTTGATGCCCATGGCGCGCGCCGCGATCTCGTCCTCGCGGATTGCCTCCCACGCGCGGCCGATGCGCGAATTCTGCAGGCGCAGGTTGACCACGATTACCGCGAGCATGACGAGCAGCAGCAGGTAGTAGTACTTGATCGGACCGCTGAAATCGAGCCCGGCAATGGTCTCGGAACTCGCAAAGCTGAAGCCGTCGATCTGGAACGGATCGATGCGCGCGATGCCCTGCGGCCCGCTCGTGATGTTCACGGGGCGCGACAGGTTGTTGAGGAAGATGCGCACGATCTCGCCGAAGCCGAGCGTCACGATCGCGAGATAGTCGCCGCGCAGCTTGAGCGTCGGCGCGCCGAGCAGCACGCCGAAGAACGCGGCGATCGCCGCGCCGATCGGCAGGATGATCCAGAAGGGCAGGTGCAGGCCGAAGTGCGGGCTCGCGAGCAGCGCGTAGGTGTAGGCACCCACGGCGTAGAACGCGATGTAGCCGAGATCCAGCAGCCCGGCGAAGCCGACGACGATGTTGAGCCCCAGCGCCAGCAGCACGTAGAGGATGGCGTAGTTCGTGATGCGCACCCACGTCGTACCGATCTGCGCCAGCGCGAAAGGCAATACGGCGAGCGAGAACGCGACGAGCGCCACGCCCACCCAGCGCTTCATGCCCGCTCTCCGACGCGCTCGCCGAGTAGGCCCGATGGGCGGAAAACGAGCACCAGAATGAGCACGATGAACGTGAAGACGTCCTGGTAGTTAGAGCCGAACAGCACGAAGTTGCCGCCGCCCGCGCAGTCGGCGATACGCGGCGCCAGCGTGTCGTATGCGCAGAGGTTGGTGAGATCGCCGATGTAGCCGGCGCCGAGCGCCTCGACGATGCCGAGCAGCACACCGCCGAGCATCGCCCCTGGAATGTTGCCGATGCCGCCGAGCACCGCCGCGGAAAACGCTTTCAACCCGAGGATCGAGCCCATGGTGTACTGCGCGATGCCGTAATACGTGCCGAAGAGCACGCCGGCTACCGCACCGAGCGCCGCGCCGATGACGAAGGTGGCGGCGATCACGCGGTTGATGTCCACGCCCATCAGGCCCGCCACCTGCGGATTCTGCGCGGTGGCGCGCATCGCCGTGCCGAGCGGCGTGCGGTACACGAGGATCGCGAGCGCCGCCATCATGCCGAAGCAGATGGCGAGGATGGCGATCTGCACCGTGGTGATCGCCGCGCCGCCGATCATGTAGGTCTGCAAGGCGATGATCTGCGGGAAGGCGAGGACGTTGCGGCTCCAGATGAGCAGCGCCAGGTGCTGCAGGATGATGGATACCCCGATCGCCGTGATGAGCGGCGCGAGGCGCGGCGCGTGGCGCAGCGGCCGGTAGGCGAGCCGCTCCATCGCGTAGCCGACGAGCATGCACACCGGGATGGCACACGCCGTGCCGATCAGCACGATGACGAGCGGCGGCAGCCCGGAGGGTACGAGCGCGTTGATCACCGTGAACGCGACCATCGCGCCGATCATCACCACCTCGCCGTGCGCGAAGTTGATCAGCTGGATGATGCCGTAGACCATCGTGTAGCCAAGCGCCACGACGGCGTACACGCTCCCCGCGGTGAGGCCATTGATGACCTGCTGCAGAAACGTGTCCACGGGCGGCAAGCCTACCAAAAACAAAAACGGCACCGCGTGGGTGCCGTTTTGGTCGCCGGCCGGGCTTGGCTACTTGGCCATCGTCTTCACGAACTCGTCGTACGACAGGGTCTTGCCGCTCTTGATCACCGCGATCGGCTCGATCTTGCCGCCCTTCATGGTGAAGATCGTCATCTCGGCGTCCTTGCGGTCGCCTTTTTCATCGAACTGGATGACACCCGTTGCGCCGGTGTAGTTGATCTTCTGCAGCTCGGGCAGATAGACCTTCGGATCGCTCGAACCGGCCTTCTTCATCGCCTCAATGAGCATGTTCGCCGCATCGTAGGTGAAGGGTGCATAGAGGATCGGGTCCATGTTGAAGCGCTTCCTGTACGCGTCGAGGAACTTCTGCGATGCCGCTTGCGGTGGGATGCCGGCCTGCGAGCAGAGCAGGCCCTCGGCCGCGTCGCCCGCGAGCTCCTTCATCTTGTCGGTGCACGCGCCGTCGCCGAATGCGAAGACGGCCTTCATGCCGAGCTCGCGGCCTTGCTTGAGCAGCGGTCCGCCGGTCGCGTCCATCCCGCCGTAGAACACGGCGTCCGGGCGATGCCCGCGCAGCTTCGTCAGCACCGCCTTCCAGTCAGTCGTCTTGTTGGTCCCTTTCTCGCGCGCTAGCACCTTGACGTTCGCCGCCTTCAGCGTTTTCTCAACCTCATTCGCCAGACCTTCGCCGTAGGCGCTGGCGTCGTCGATCACGGCGACGAGCTTCGGCTTGCGGGTCGTCGCCAAATAGCTGGCAATCGCCGGTCCCTGCTGGTCGTCGCGGCCGACGTCGCGGAACTGATTCTTGAAGCCTTGCTCGGTCAGCTTCGGGTTGGTGGCCGAGCCTGAGATGACCGGGATGCCGGCCTGGCTGTAGACCGGCGAGGCCGGGATCGAGGTGCCCGAGTTCAGGTGGCCAACTACGCCCACGACCCCGGCATCGACGAGCTTCTGCGCGACAGTCGTGCCGACCTTCGGGTCTTCCTGGTCGTCCTCGGCGAGCAGCACAAACTTCACGTCCTTGCCGCCGATCTTGGTGCCGGCCGCGTTCGCTTCCTCGATCGCGAGGCGGGCACCGTTCTCGTTGTCCTTGCCGAGGTGCGCGATCCCGCCGGTGAGCGGAGCGACGTGGCCGATCTTCACTTCCGTCGCGCCGGTCGCCTTCGGTGCCTCCTTGCTGCAGCCGGCGAGCGCGAGCGCGACGGCGAGCGCACAAAGCGCAAGCTTGCTGTTCTTCATTGGACTCTCCGAGGTGTGTCGCTTTTGGGGGCGGATATCTTAACTCCGCCCCTCCTCGGAAATCGATCGCCTCAGGCTATTTCTGCGAGAGGATCCACTTCACCAGGGCCTTGATGTCGCCATCGGGCACCTGGGTGTTCGGCGGCATGGGAATCGGGCCCCACACACCCTGGCCGCCCTTCTTCACCTTCTCGAAGAGCTTTGCATCCGCCTTCGGATCGCCGCGGTACTTCGCCGCCACATCCTTGTAGGAAGGACCGACCAGCTTCTTGTCCACGGCATGGCAGGCGAAGCAGTTGTGCTTCTTCGCCAGTTCCTCTTGCGCATACGCGGGCAGCACGGCGGCCAGGGCGAGGACGATTACAGCTCGCTTCATGATTTCTCCTTGCAGGCAGTCTTCAATTGTATGAGGTCGTTCACGGGTTCCAAACAGATAACGCCGCGGCACAGCCAGCCGTTGACCGGCTCGGGGCGCGGCGGCTTGTCGAGCGTCGCCGGCAGCCCGCGCATGCCGTCGGGCAGCGCGAGCACTGCGGTATCGGGCAGATATTCGCGCGCAAGGTCGTCGCGCCAGTGCGCGAGCTCCGCGCCACGGCCGCGCAGCACGAGCACCTTCGGCGGCGCGAGCTGCTCCGTAAGCGCAATCGTCATCGCTGCCCAGCCGGCAGGGTAATCGCGCATCTGCGGATAGAAGAGCGCGAGCGTGCGTTCGGCAGCCCGCGCATAGCGCGCCTCGCCGGTCAGCGCCGCGAGGCGGCCAAGCGACCAGGCGGCGATGGCGTTTCCCGCCGGCATCGCCTGGTCCTGGCCGGGCTTCGGCCGGTGGAACAGCCGCTCGTGGCTTGTCCCGGTGAAGTAGAAGCCGCCGGCCTCGCGGTCTTCGAATTCGGCGAGCAGCACATCGGCCAGCCGCGTCGCGAACTCGAGATCGGTGCTCGAGAACTGCGCCTGCATGAGCTCGAGCAGCGCCGCCATGAGGAACGCATAGTCGTCCAGATAGGCGTCGAGGTGCGCCCGGCCATCCTTGTACGTCGCGAGCAGCCGGCCATCGCGCCACATCTGGCTGCGGATGAAGTCGAGCGCGCGCCTGGCTGAGCCAAGCCATTGCGCTTGCTGGAACACCCGGGCGGCATGCGCCATGCCGCGGATCGCGAGCGCGCTCCACGAGACCAGCACCTTTTCGTCGCGGCCCGGCCGCACGCGCTTTTCGCGTGCCGCGAACAGCTTGCGCCGCGCCGCCTCGATGAGCGGCGCCTCGGCCGGCTCGAGCGCCACCGCGGCGTGAAGGTGCCAGTGTCTTCCCTCGAAGTTTGGCGGCGCGTCGAGGCCGTAGCGGCGCGCAAGCGCGCGGTATTCCTCCGCGCTCAGCAGCGAACGGACTTCGTCGCGGTCCCACACGTAGAACTTGCCCTCCTCGTGCTCGCTGTCGGCATCGAGCGAGGAGTAGTAGCCGCCTTCCGGCGATTGCATCTCGCGCATGAGCCACGCGGCGGTCTCCGCCGCGCAGCGCGCATACAGCTCCGCGCGCGCCACCAGCCAGGCGTCGGCGAGCAGGCCGAGGAGCGGCCCGTTGTCATAGAGCATCTTTTCGAAGTGCGGGATGGTCCAGTGCGCGTCGACGCTATAGCGGCAGAAGCCGCCGCCCAGTTGATCGTAGATGCCGCCCTCGCACATGCGCTCGAGCGTGACGAGCGCGATGTCCTTCTCT
>DASQIG010000335.1:0-2605 GCA_035631735.1 Burkholderiales bacterium
AGGCCGTTCAGGAACTGCAGCAGGAGCGCCGAGCCGCTCACGGGCTCGCGCGCTCAGGGCGCCTTGCGCAGCGCGCGGATCTCCTCGTCCGGCGGCTGGTACTTCGCGCCGTCGGCGTAGTACCAGTTGACCATCACGCCCCTGCCGCCCTTCTTCGCCAGCTGGCCGACGTAGGCGCCCATGGTCGACTGGTGGTCAATCGCCCGCCAGCTGATCGTCCCGAAGGGCGATTGCATCTGCAGGCCCTTCAGCGCCGCGACGAGCTTCTCGGTATCGGCCGATTTCGCTTTGGTGATCGCATTCGCCGCCGCGTAGACGGCGGTGTAGCCGACCACCGATCCCTGGCGCGGATAGTCCTGCCAGCGCTTCTGATACGCCTCGCGAAAGCGCCGGTGCTCCGGCGTGTCGATTGCGCTCCACGGGTAGCCGGTCACCCACCAGCCCTCCGGCGTCTCGTCCTTCAGCGGATCGAGATACTCCGGCTCGCCGCCGAGAAGATTGAACACCGGCAGGTTGCGGAACAGCCCGCGCGTGTTGCCCTCGCGCACGAACTTCTGCAGGTCGGCGGCGAACAGCGAGCTGAAGATCGCGTCGGGCTTCGCTTGCGCGAGGGCCTGCACCACCGCGCCCGCATCGATCTTGCCGAGCGGCGCTGCCTGCTCGGCAACGAACTGCACGCCGGGCTGCGCCTTGGAGAGCAGCTTCTTGAACGAGGCGCTCGCCGACTGGCCGTACTCGTAGTTCGGGTACACGATCGCCCAGCGCTTCTTGCCGAGCCTCGCCGCCTGCCCGATCAGCATCGCGGTCTGCATGTAGGTGGAAGGCCGCAGGCGGAACGTATAGCGGTTGCCGTCTTCCCAGACCAGCTTGTCGGTGAGCGGCTCGGAGGCGAGAAACAGCACTTTGCGCTGGTTCGCGAGATTGGCGACCGCCAGTCCCACGTTGGAAGCGAAGGTGCCCATCAGCAGGTTTACCTTCTCGCGCGCGATCAGCTCTTCGGCCACCCGTACCGCGTCGCCGGGCGTGCCGCCGTCGTCGCGCACCACCAGCTCGAGCTTCCTGCCGGCCGCGCCGCCGGCGGCATTGATCTCGTCGAGCGCGAGCTCCATGCCTTTCTTGTACGGCTCGAGGAACGCGGCAAACACCTTGTAGCTGTTGAGCTCGCCGATCTTGACCGGCTGCGCCGCCGCGCTGCCCGCGAGGAGCGCGCCCAACAGGAAAACGAGCGATCTCATTTCTTGCCCTCCACCTTGGCGCCGCGGTCCGGGCGGATCTTGTCGGTGCCGCCGGGAAAGGCGCGCCAGAACTCCTTGCGCACCAGGCTGACGAGGGTCGCGCTCTTGTTGAGCCCGTGGTAGCGCGCGACGATCTTCAGCATCTCGAGGTCGCGCGGCGTCGCCGAAAACGTGCTGATCCTCGCCTTGTCCTTCGGCATATACAAATCTTATATAAGACTTGTATACCCGGTCAAGCGGCCTGGCGTGCCGCGGGGGGCGGCAGCTGCTCCAGGCAGCGGTCGATCCACAGGGCGGTGAGCTTCTCCTGCACGCCATTCTGGGCGAGGCGCTGGGAGAGGGCCTTGAAGTCCACCTGGTCGAGCGGCTGGTCCTGGTTGAAGCAGGAGAAGACGTAGGTCGTCTTGCCGGTCGCCGGGTCGATATGCGGCTGCAGGCACTGCGCGCAGATCTCCTTCATCATGCACTGCATCGGGCTGTTGATCGAGCCGATGGCGACGTGATCGCGCTTGAGGTAGGGGCGCAGGACGCCGTGCCGCGCGGCGGCGACCGCAGCCATCATGCGATCGGAGCCGATGGCGATGATGCGGTCGGCGCCGGCGAAGGCGAGCGCCTGGGCGCCGAGCGCGCCGCTCGCGTAGGCCTGCATCGCCTGGACGATGTTGCCGACGAACGCGCGATCATGCGGCCGCCGCGGCGCGAAGCCCGGCGGCTCGTCGCAGCACCACACCACTACATCGGAGGCCGCTTCGATGTCCTCCACGCGGTATCGATCGCCGACGTGGCGGTAGCCGGCGAAGTAAATGACCTTGGAGCCGGCGGTGCGCAGCGCGCGGCCGATGGAGAACAGCACGGCGTTGCCGAGTCCGCCGCCCGCGAGCACCACGGTCTCGCCACTCGGGATCTCGGTCGGCGTGCCGGTCGGCCCCATCAGCACGACCGGCTCACCCGGCTGCATATAAGCGAGCAGATCGGCCGAGCCGCCCATCTCGAGTGCGATCACGGAGATGAGACCCTTCGCGCGGTCGACCCAGGCTCCCGTGAGCGCCAGGCCTTCCATCGCCAGCGTGGTGCCCGGGACGCGCATGGCGAGACGCTCGTAGTTCTGCATCCGGTAGAACTGCCCCGGCTGGAAGCGCCGCGCCGCGACCGGCGCGCGCAGCACGACTTCGACGATGGTGGGCGTCAGGCGCCTCACTTCGTGCACCACCGCGCGCAAGTCGCGGTTCAGCCGCGCGAGGAAGGCGGCATCGCTTTCGGCCGCTGCGGCCGGGCGCTGCGCGAGCACCCGGCTCACGACCGGATAGCCCTGCTTGGCGCCGCCCATCGCCTTCACCACGTTGCCGAAATACGAAGGGTGCAGGTCGCCG
>DASQIG010000336.1:0-2496 GCA_035631735.1 Burkholderiales bacterium
TGGTCTCCATCACCAGGCGCGAGTTCATCGTCTGGTAGATCTTCTTCAGGTCGACGGCGTTGCCGGCATAGAAATAGTCGCCGCGGGTAAGGTCGGCGATGGCGCGCAGCGTCTCCTCGTCGAGGCGCACGTGCATCGACCAGCCGTCGAAGCCGACGATCTTGCCTTCCGGGGTGCCGACGCCCACGGTGAAGATGCGCACGCCGCGCTCGGCGGCAAGCCGCGCCGCCAGCAGCGAGTCGGGCCCGGTGGTGCGCTGCCCGTCGGTGAGCAGGATGATCACGGCCGAGGCGTAGGAGCCCGGCGGCACGGGCTTGAAGTTGGCCGGCGGCTTGTGCTTCTCGGCAGCGTAGGAGTAGCTCGCGACGTCGTAGCCACCGTCGGGAAAGAGCACCGCGAGCGAGACGATGATGGCGCTGCCGATGGCGGTGGCGCGCTGCAGCTGGAAGCGGTCGATGGCGGCGTAGAGGTCGTCCTTGTTGTTGGTCGGCGCCTGCGCCACGGTGGCGGTGCCGGCGAAGGCGACGATGCCCATCCTGACGTGCGAAGGCTGGTCGGCGATGAAGGCCTTGGCCGCGACCTGCGCGGCGACCAGGCGGTTCGGCTCGACGTCGCTCGCGCGCATGCTGCCGGAGACGTCCATGGCGAGGATCACCGTCTCGTGCTGCGACGGCAGCGTCACGGTGGCGCTCGGCCGCGCGATGGCGACGATCAGCGCGGCGAGCGCCAGCAGGATGAGCAGCGGCGGCACGTGGCGCCGCCAGCTCGCGCCCGAAATCGCTTCGCGCATCAGCGCAAGGCTCGAATAGCGTACCGCGAAGCGCTTGCGCCGCCCGAGCAGCACGACATAGAGCGCGACCAGCGCCGGCAGCGCGGCGGCGAGCCAGAGGAACTCAGGCCACTGGAAGCTCATGCACCCTCACGGCGCGCTTGCGCTTGCGCAGATCGGCGAAGCGCAGCACGGTGTCGACGAGATCGGCGTCGGTAGCGAGCTCGAGCGCGTCCACCCCGGCATCGCGCAGCGCCGTGCGCAGCGCCGCTTCGCGCTTTTCGGCAGCGTCCATGAAGCGCTTGCGAAAGCGCCCGTCGTGCGTGTCGACGAACAGCTGCTCGCCGGTCTCGGCGTCCTCGAATACCAAGAGGCCGAGGTCCGGCAGCTCGGTCTCGAGCGGGTCGTGCAGCCGCACGGCGATCATTTCGTGGCGTTGCGCGAGCTGGCTGAGCGGCTTCTCCCAGCCGGCAGCGCTTATATAGTCGGAGACCAGAAACACCAGCGAGCGCCGGTGGATGAAGTTGAAGGCGCTCCTGAGCAGCGTGCCGAGATCGGTCCCCGTGCCGGCGGCGAGCGGCGGTCGCGTCATCATGGCGTGCAGCAGGGCGAGCACCTGCCGGCGCCCTGAGCGCGGCGCGATGACATTGTCGACCTCGAGCCCGTAGAGGATCGCGCCGACGCGGTTGCCGTGGCGCGTGAGGAGCCGGGCGAGGAGCGCGACGAAATCGGCCGACAGCTCGCGCTTTTTCACCTCGTGCGAGCCGAAGTCGACCGAGCGGCTGAGGTCGAGCAGGAACCACGCGGTGATCTCGCGATCCTCGTGATACTCGCGCACGTAAGGCGTCTGCAGCCGTGCGGTCACATTCCAGTCGATGTGGCGCACATCGTCGCCGTACTGGTACTCGCGCAGGTCCGCAAGGTCGAGGCCGAAGCCGCGGAACAGCGTACGGTAGTCGCCGTGCAGAAGGCCGTCGAGCCGGCGGATCACCGTCCATTCGAGACGGCGCAGGACCGCCTCAGGATTGCGCGGCGGGGGCGGGCTTTGCATGCGCTTGCAGGGGCTTCGCGGGCGGCCGCACTTTCTGCATCAGGCGCCTGATCAGCTCGTCCGGCGTCAGCCCTTCGGCGAGCGCCTCGTAGGAGAGCACCAGCCGATGGCGCAGCACGTCGGCCACCAGGTCGACCACGTCCTCCGGCAGCGCGTAGTCGCGCCCGCGCAGGAAGGCGAGCGCGCGCGCGCACTCGATCAGGTGGATGGAGGCTCTGGGGCTCGCGCCGTACATGATGTATTTGTCCGGCACGCGCGTGGCGGCGGCGAGGCGCACCGAGTACTGGATCAGCGCCGGCTCGACGTAGCCCTTGCGGCACTGGCGCTGCAGCTCGAGCAGCTGGTCGGTGCTCGCCACGGCGAGCGGCTCGTGCGCCGGCCCCGTGACGCGCTCGACGATCACGAATTCCTCCTCCTCGCTCGGATAGCCGACCAGCACCTTCATCATGAAGCGGTCGACCTGCGCCTCGGGCAGCGCATAGGTGCCCTCGGTCTCGATCGGGTTCTGCGTCGCCATCACGAGGAAAGGCTCGGGCACCTTGTGCGTCTCGCCGGCGATCGTGACCTGGTGCTCCTGCATGACCTCGAGCAGCGCGCTTTGCACCTTGGCGGGCGCCCGGTTGATCTCGTCGGCGAGCAGCAAATTGCAGAACACCGGGCCGAGCGAGGTGCTGAA
>DASQIG010000337.1:0-20389 GCA_035631735.1 Burkholderiales bacterium
TGGATCCGGGAGACCTGGGCGGACCTTACCCGAGCGATTTGAGCAGCGCCTTCGCCCGCTCCAGGGCTCGGTCCGAGACCCGCGCGCGCACCGCGTCGAAGCCAGGGCCCCGGGTCGCGTCGAGCCCCATGCGCGAGGTCGTGCCGACATTCGAGGCCGACGGATCGAGCGCGTTGCCCGGCATGCCGTCGATGATCAGCACGTCGCGGTGTGGCTGGAAGTGCGTCGCGAGCGCCCACATCACATGCGAGTCGTCGGTGACGTCGATGTCGTCGTCGACCGCGATCACGGTCTTCACGTAGGGATCCCAGCCAAGAAGCGCGAGCATCACCTGGCGCGCCTCGCCTTCTCGGCGCGCGCGCAGCGCGACATAGGCGTGGAAGTGCACGCCGGAGTTCGGGTAATGCAGGCGCGTGACGCCCGGGAAGCGCTCCATCAGCTTCTCCGCCATTTCCGACTCGCGCGGCACCCGCGAAAGATTCAGGTGCTCGGGGGAGTTGCCGCCCATCACGTCGACCAGCATCGCATTCTTGCGGCGCATGACTGTCTCGACGCGGAACAGCGTGTTGGTCGTGCGGTTGGACGAGTAGCCGGTGAATTCGCCGAAGGGCCCCTCGTCAACCTTGGCTTCCGGATCGAGCGTGCCCTCGAGCACGATCTCCGCCGCCGCCGGCACGCCGATGCCGTGCTTCGGCGTCTTCACTACTTCGAGCGGCTCGCCCATCAGGCCGCCGGCGATGCGCCGCTCGTCGGCGCCGTACGCGACGCGGGCCGATGCCGCCATCATGAAGAGCGGATGCGCCCCGATTACCATCGCCACCGGCAGCGCGCGCTTCTTTTCCTTCGCCAGCTCGAGCGAGCGCCACAGATGCCCGCGCGAGTGAAGGCTCGTCGCCAGCTCGGTCTTCGAATGCAGCATCGCGCGGTGGTAGCTCAGGTTGCCCGGCTCTTCACACACGACGAGGCCGTTGGTGATGTAAGGCGCTTTGTCGGTCTCGAAATGCTTGAGGAGCGGCAGCTTGCCGAGATCGACATGCTCTTCCACCGACTCCAGGACGGGTCCTTTCGCCAACGTCTTCGGATCGACCGCGCGCCGGGCCTTCTCCTGGTAAGTGCGATGGATCTGCGCCGGCTCGCAGCCGAGCAGCCGCGCGATGCGCTCGCGGGAGGAAAACAGGTTGGTGACCACCTGGGTGCCGCCGACGCGCTTGAAGACAAGCAGCGGATAGCGGTGCTGCGCCGCGAGGGTCCAGGCTACTGCGGTGACCTCCTGGTCGGGCGAGACCTCGTCGTCTACGGCAAGAACGTCGTCGGCGTGCTGCGCGCGGTATTGCTCGAGAAAGGCGTGGAAGTCCTGTCTCACTTCACGCCGGCGTAGGTGTTCTTGAGCCGCGCCTTCGCTTCCTCCAGCGTACGCGGCGGCGGCGTCGGCTTGATGCCGCACATGCGGGCGATGTTGTTGCCGAGGTAGTCCTCGAGCCCGTCCTCATCGAGGTTCATGCCTTGCGGCGGCGGGCCGCACAGCACTTCCAGTTCGCGCAGCCACATGCCTGGCTCGTTCGGCGGCGAGTCGGTGCCGAAGACGATCTTGTGGCGCGGCAGCTCCTTGGCGAACTCCACCATGCGCGCCTGGAAGGTCCAGCCCGACTCGCACACCACGTTCTTCGTGTCCATCGCCATCCAGAACGCCTCGAAGGAGTAATTGCCGCCGGTCTGGATGCCGAAGTGGCCGATGATGAACTGCACCATCGGGAACTCGCGGATCACGGGATAGAACTGCGTCGGGATGCTGTAGGGGCCGTCGCCGGTGTGGATCAGCACCACGACGTTGTGCTTCGCGCACATCTTCATCGCCGGGCGCAGCCAGTCGAGCGCGCGGTCGGGACGATAGTTGTGCATATTGGAGTGCAGCTTCAGCATCTTGAAGCCGTACTGCTTGACGTGGAACTCGAGCTCGAGCGCGCTCTCCTCAGGGCCGAAGCGCGGGTTGAGGGTGAAGTTGCCGATGAAGCGGTCGGGATACTTCTGCGTGAGCTCGGCGCAGTACGCCATGTAGTCGCGGATGCCCTCGCGCCCGCCGCGCTTGCCGTCTCGGTGCACCGTGTTGCCCGGCGGCGGCTGGATGAAGCCCATGTCGATGCGCCGCGGCTTGCCGTTGATCATGTACGGGCCGTCCATCAGCTTCAGCATGCGCTCGCCGTTGAACGGCGTGCCGGTATGGCGCCAGGCCTCGTCGACCACGTTGGTGGGATGCAGGTGGGTGTCGATGATCATGTTCAGCTCTTCGGTACCGGCGTCGGCTTGAGGCCAATCATGCGCGCCGTGTTATTGCCGAGATAGTCCTCGAGCGTGTCCTCGTCGAGATTCAAGCCCTGCGGCGGCTCCATGCACAGCACTTCAAGGAGCCGGATCCACATGCCCGGCTCATTGGGGGGCGTATCGGAGCCGAAGAGGATCTTGTGCTTGGGCAAATCCTTGGCGAACTCGACGATGCGCGACTGCAGGCACCAGCCCGACTCGCAGTAGACGTTGGCAAGCTCCATCGCCCACTGGAAGGGCTCGAAGCAGTACACGCCGCCCGTCTGCACGCCGAAGTGCGCCATGATGAAGTTGAGCTTCGGAAACTCCTTGATGAGCGGCACCCATTCGGTCGGGATGCTGTAGGGGCCGTCGCCGGTGTGCAGCTTCACGAGAATCTCGAGCTCCTGCGCCTTCCTCAGCGCGGGCCGCACCCAGTCCTTGGCGCGGTCGGGACGGTAGGCATGCATGTTGGCGTGAAGCTGCATCATCTTGAAGCCGTACTCCTTGACGTGTCGCTCGAGCTCGACGACGCCGTTCTCCACGCCGTAGCGCGGGTTGTAGACGAAGCAGCCGATGAAACGGTCGGGATACTTCTTCGCGAGCTCCACGGTGTAGGCCATGTAGGCCTGGATGCCCTCGCGGCCGTGCAGGTGCTCGTTGGTGAAATGGTGCAGGGTGTTGCCCTGCGGCGGCTGGATGAAGGCCCTGTCGATGCGCCGCGGCTTGCCGTTCACGCTGTAGGGGCCGTCCATCATCTTGATGAGCCGCTCACCGGTGAAAGGATCGCCGTCGTGCTGCCATGCCGAATCGACGACCTTCGTCGGGTAGCAGCTCAGGTCGATGATCATGCGCGAGCTCCGGTCATGTGCTGGGTGCGTGGGCAATCTCCGACCGGGAGGACCCCGGCTGACCGCTTATACCCACATCGCGCATCTTACCGAATTCGGGGACGCGCATTGGTCAAACGGGCGAACTATTTCGGGCTCGGTCTCCGAATTCCGCCATATCTAGACCGGGACGCTGCCGCGCACCGTCGTGCGGTGCATCAGCCTTCGCAGCGGCAGGTCGTAGTCGAAATTGGCTTTGTGTTGCACGGCGACGTTGTCCCACATGAGCAGATCGCCGGCGCGCCAGCTATGCTCGTAGCGGAACTCGGGCTTCACGATATGGGCGCAGAGCTCCGTGAGCAGCGTCGCGCCTTCTGATTCCGGCAAGCCCACGATGCGCGCGGTGTGCGCCTCGTTGATGAACAGGGACTTGCGTCCGGTTACCGGATGCGTGCGCACGATCGGTACCTCGACATCGGGCACGCTTTTCAGCTGGTCCTCGCTGAGTGGGTGCTCCTGCACCTCGCGTGCTCCGCGGCCAGACTCCTCCTTCTGCGCGGCGAGGTTCTTGGCGCGGTAGTAGCGGTAGCTATGGATGTTTCGCAGGCCCTGCAGGCGCCACTTCAGCTCGGGAGCGAGCGCATCGTATGCGGCCGCAGCGCTGGCAAAGCTCGTGGCGCCGAGAGCGCGGCCGTCCTCGACCGGCACCTCGAGCGCATAAAGCGCGGAGAGCAGGCTCGGCACCTGCTTGTAGGAGAGGTCGCTATGCCAGAAGCGGCCGGCGTCCTGCACGCCGACCGCCGCGCCGCGCTCGTCGAGCACGTTGGAGACCACCAGGATTTCCGGGTAGCCCTCCAGCCTATGCTCCTTGCGCACATGGTGCTCGAGGTCGCCGAAGCGCCGCGTGAATGCAATCTGCTGGGATGGCGTGAGCGTCTGGCCGCGAAAGACTACGACCTCGTGCTCGAAGAACGCCGCCGAGATCCTGGCGAACGTCGCGTCATCCAACGATCGCGACAGGTCGACGCCGTCGATCTCGGCACCAAGGCGCTTTGCGGCTTTCCGGATCGAGATCACCCGACTACGGCTTGAGATAGCGCTCGAGGTCGACCGGCGGATACGCCACTTTGATATACCGCTTGCGCTTGTCCGCGGGCAGCGTGGCGTCGATGATCGCCTTGGCGACGATGCCGTGCTGGTCGGCGCTCGGATCGAGCTCATTGGTGTGCGCGCCCGGTATGGCGGCGAAGCCGCGATCCCAGCGCGCGCGCGTGCCGAGCGCCCACATGACGTCGGCCGGGTCGAAGATGTCCACGTCGCTGTCCACGACGATCACGGTCTTGAAGTTCACGTGCGCCGCCATCGCTGCGAGCGCGACGTTCTTCGCTTCGCCCGGCTCGGGATTCTCGAGCGCGATGATGGCGGTGAAGCCGGCGGCGTAGGGCGGCAGGTGCACCGCCTTGACGCGCGGCGAGAGGTGGCGCGCGAAGCGCTCGAGCAGCGGCTCGCGCGTGATCATGTTGCCGACGCTCACGTGCTCGTAGCCGCCGCCGTTCATGGTCTGGAAGATCGGTGTCTTGCGGTGCGTGATGGCGGTGATGCGCGCCACGTGCTTCGGATCGGCGCCCGAGTAGTGTCCGGTGAATTCCGCCATCGGGCCTTCCATCTCGCGCACCCCGGCGAGCACCTCGCCCTCGATGATGATCTCGGAGCTGGCGGGCACCATCAGGTCGCAGGTCAGCGCGCGCACCACCGGGATCGGCGCGCCGCGCAGGCTGCCGGCGACTTCGTATTCGTCGCCGTCGTAGCGGAAGGCCGCCGCCATCATCACCACCGGATCGGGACCGATGGCGACGCAGAAGGGCAGATTCTTGCCCTCGGGCTCGATGCGGTCGAAGAAGACCTTGATGTGCCGCCAGAGGTTCATGCTGATCCCGGCGCGGTCCGGACCGTAGATCTGCATGCGGTTGTAGGAGAGGTTGTGCCGGCCGCCTTGCGGGTCGCGCGCGATCACTACGCCGGCGGTGATGAAGGCGCCGGCGTCGAGCGGCGAATGAGTCGGGATCGGCCAGCGCCCGAGGTCGGGATTGCGCTGGACCACCTCCTGGCACGGCGCGGCGCCTTTGTGAGATTGCGGCTTGAGCGGCTTCTGCGTCGCCTGCGCCATGCGCGAGGGCACTTCGCTCATCTCGCAGCCGAGCGCGAGTGCGATGCGGCGCGAGGAGCTGAGCAGCCCGCCGACGACCGGGATGTCGAAGCCCTTCACGCGGTGGAAGAACGCGGCCTTGTCCGCGCGCTCGCAGGCGCGCAGCACTGCGCCCAGCTCGCGCACCGGATCGACACTCTGGCGGATCTCGTACACCTCGCCCGCGCGCCGCGCGGCTTCGAGGAAGCTCCTGAGATCGTTGATCACGCGCGCGCGTCCATGCCGCGGGTGGCCCAGCCGGTGAGGCGCCGCTCGAGCACCGCGAACACTTCGTACATCGCGATCGCCATCACGCTGATCACGATCAGGCCGGCGAACACCAGCGGCATGCGCATCTGCGAGCCGGCAGACATCATGAGGTAGCCGATGCCTTCGTTCGAGGCGACGGTCTCCGAGACGACCGAGCCGATGAACGCGAGCGTGATCGCCACCTTGAGCGAGGCGAAGAAGTACGGCAGCGAGCGCGGCAGGCCGATCTTCAGCAGCACGTCGGTGCGGCTCGCGCCGAGCGCCCGCAGCACGTCCTCGAGCTCAGGCTCGATGGTGGCGAGGCCGGTGGCCACGTTCACCGTGATCGGGAAAAAGCAGATCACAAAGGCAGTCAGGATAGCGGGCACCGTGCCGATGCCGAACCAGACGACCAGCACCGGCACCAGCGCCGCCTTGGGGATGCTGTTGAAGCCCACCATCAGCGGATAGAGCGCCCGGTACATGAGCGCCGAGGAGCCGATCAGCACGCCGAGCAAAACGCCCACGGCGACGCCGATGGCGAAGCCCGCCATCGTGGTCCATAAGGTCTGCAGCGCGTGACCCGCGATCGGCCCGGCGTATCGGTAGAGCGAGACGACGATGGCCGAAGGCGCCGGGAAGATGAAGTCGGAAACGCGAAAGGCGCGGCAAATGATCTCCCACAGGAGGACCACCGCTGCCAGGAGCAGCCACGGCGACCACGTCTCGAGCGTACGCCGGCGCTTCGCCACGCTCAGCTCGCGCGGATGCGGCCGATGCGCTCGCGCAGCTCGCGCACGATCTCGGCGAAGTGGTCGCTGTACGTCACCTCCAGCTCGCGCGGCCGCGGCAGGTCGACCGTGCGCCGCGCGAGGATCCGGCCCGGCCGCCTGCTCATCACGTACACCGTGTCGGCGAGGAAGGTGGCCTCGCGCAGGTCGTGGGTGACGAGCACCACGGTGAAGCGCTGGCGGGTCCAGAGGTCGCGCAGGATGCACCACAGCTCCTCGCGCGTGAACGCGTCGAGCGCCGCGAATGGTTCATCAAGCAACAAGAGCTTGGGCTGATGCACCAGCGCGCGGCAGATCGAGACGCGCTGCTGCATGCCGCCGGAGAGCTCCCAGGGGAAGCGGTGCTCGTAGTGCTCGAGGCCGACCGAGCGCAGGAGCTCGATCGCCTTCTCGGCGTAGCTCTCGCGCTCGCGCCTGAAGCTCGAGCGGTAGGGCTCGACGATCTCGAGCGGCAGGAGCACGTTGTCGAGCGCAGTGCGCCACGGCAGGAGCGTCGCGTTCTGGAACGCCATGCCGACGATCTTGAGCGGCCCGGCGACCTCGCGGCCGCCGACCATCACGCTGCCCTTCGTCGCCCGCCGCAGCCCGGAGCAGAGCTTCATGAAGGTCGACTTGCCGCAGCCGCTCGGGCCGACGACGGCGATGAATTCGTGCTCCTGCATCGAGAGCGTCACGTCCTCGATGGCGTTGCCGGTCACATCGTTGTAGGCGAGATCGACGTGGTCGACTTCCACGAAGGCTGCGCTCATGCGCGCAGTATATTGACTTCGTTTGCGCGGATCGCGCGCCAGACGCGCTCCGGCGTCGCGGGGAGCTCCAGGTGTTCGATGCCGAGCGCGTCGCAAATCGCGTTCACGACGGTAGCGAGCGCGGGCGTGGTGCCGCCTTCGCCGCCGCCGCGCAGGCCCAGCGGATGGCTCGCCGCCGGCACTTCGCTGAGCGCGGTGCTGAACATCGGCAGCATGTCGGCGCGCGGCAGGGCATAGTCCATGAAGCTCGCCGACTCGAGCTGTCCCGTCTCGGGGCTATAGGCGAGCCGCTCCCAGAGCGCCTGCCCGATGCCGGCGGCGATGCCGCCGTGAGTCTGGCCGTGCAGGATGAGCGGATTCACCGCGCGGCCGACGTCATCGACCGAGGTGTAGCGCACGATCTCCACCACGCCGGTTTCCGGATCGATCTCCACCTCGCATACCGCGCAGCCGAAGGGGAACGAGGGCAGGGGCGCCGTTGCCTCGTGGCTGCCGGCGAGCGGCGCGAGCTCGAAAAGCCCGATCGAGCGGTCGGTGCCTTTCACGGTGAAGCGGCCGCGCGCGAACTCGATGTCGGCCGCCGCCGCCTCCAATTTCTCGGAGGCCGCCTCGCGCCCCTTGGAGACGATTTCGTCGCAGGCGCGCGCCATCACCACCGCCCCCATGCGCAGCGAGCGTCCCGAGTGCGTGCCGCCGCCGACCGGCGCGCGGTCGGTGTCCCCGGTGACGAGCGCGACCTGCAGGAGCTCGATGCCGAGCCATTCGGCGATGAGCTGCGCGAAGCTCGTCTCGTGCCCCTGGCCGGAGGAGATCGTGCCGACGATCACTTCGACACAGTGGTCAGGACGCACGGTGATCTGCGCCCGCTCGCGCGGCATGCCGGTGTTGAGCTCGATGTAGTTGCCCATGCCGATGCCGCGCAGCCTGCCTTGCGAACGGGAGTGGCGGCGCCGCGCGTCGAACGTGGACCAGTCCGCCAATTCGAGCGCGCGCGTCTGCACCGCCGCGTAGTCGCCGCTGTCGTAGACCAGTCCGAACGGGTTCTTGTAGGGGAACTCGCGCACCAGGTTACGCCGGCGCAGCTCCACGCGATCGAAGCCGTGGCGTCGCGCGGCGATGTCGATCAGTCGCTCGATCACGAACATCACCTCGGGCCGTCCCGCGGCGCGGTACGGAGAGGTGGCCATGGTGTTGCTCAACACCGCGCGGGCGCGCGCCGCGGCGCAAGGCAGCCGGTAGACGCTGGTCGACACGCCGACGCCCTTGGTGAGCGGCACGTAGGAGACGGCGTTTGCGCCGACGTTGCTCGTGTTCAGCGCGCGGAAGGCGAGGAAATTGCCCTGCGCGTCGAGCGCAAGCTCGGCGTGCGACACGAGATCGCGCGCGTGATCGTCGGTGAGGAAGGCCTCGTGGCGCTCGGCGCGCCACTTCACCGGACGGCCGAGCCGCCGCGCGGCCCAGGCGACGAGCGCGATCTCCGGGTAGAGATAATTGCGGGTGCCGTAGTTGCCGCCGACGTCGCGCGCCACGACGCGCACCGCGCTCTCGGGCACGGCGAGCGTGGCGGCAAGATCGGCGCGATAGCGCTGCACGCCCCCTGAGGTGACGTAGGCGGTGTAACGCGCGCCCGCCGCATCGTACGCGCCGAGCGCCGCGCGCGGCTCGAGCGGCACGCCGGTCACGCGGTTGATCGCAGTCTCGAGGCGCACGACGTGCGCCGCGCGCCGGAACGCCGCTTCCGCGCCGGCAAGGTCGCCGACGTCGGCGTCGACGCACACGTTCGACGCCATGCTTTCCCAGACGCGCGGCGCCCCCGCATCGGCAGCCGCCAATGTGACGCTCACTGCCGGCAGCGGCTCGTAGTCCACGTCCACGCGCTCGGCGGCGTCGCGCGCCGCCATGGCGCTCTCGGCGACGACGAGGGCCACGATCTCCCCGACGAAGCGTGCCTTGTCGGCGGCGATCGCCGCGCAGGGCGGAATGGTAAACGCCGAGCCGTCGCGATTCGCGAGCGCCACCTCGTGCGGGTTGACCGTCACCGGGCGATGCGGAATCGGCTGCAGGCCGTCGGCCGCCGCCTCGCGCGCGGTCAGCACGGCGAGCGCGCCCGGCATCGCCGCCGCATCCGCGGTGGCGATGCTCCGAATGCGTGCATGCGCATGGGGCGAACGCACCATGGCGGCGTACGCTTGGCCGGCGAGGTTGAAGTCGTCGCTGTAGCAGCCTTTGCCGGTCAGGAAGCGCTCGTCTTCCTTGCGCGCGACGGGGCTTCCGATGCCCTCGGGCGTGCTGCGCGCGGTCCATTGCAGAAACGACATTTGCTCCTTAGTATTTCACGCCCGGGGGTATAAGCGTTCAGCCGTTCGCATCGGCGGGAAATTGCTCCAGCGCGCTTATATGATCGCCTACACGCCGCCAACTGCAGCGAGGACCATCCCGGTGGTGGACCTTTGCAGCAGCAATGCGCCTTGGCAAATCCGCAACGCCTGCCGCGAGACCGGGTTCTTCTACGTCGCCGGCCATCGCATCGCGCAGGCGCTGATCGATGCGCAGTTCGAATTCGCGCGGCGCTTCTTCGCCCTGCCGGCGGAGCAGAAGCTGGCGCTGCACATGAGGCAATCGGCTTCCACCGCGGGCTACGAGGCGATCGGCGGCCAGATCCTCGACAGCCAGGACGCTACTGCGCCAAAAGCGCCGCCTGATCTCAAGGAAAGCTTCTACATCGCGATGGAGCTGCCCGCAGAGCATCCGTGGGCGCAGAAGAAGATCCGGGGCTTTGGCCACAACCAGTGGCCCGATCTCGCCGGCTTCAAGCAGCAGATGCTCGCCTACCAGGCCGCGGTGCGCGCGCTCGGCGACCGCGTGCTCGCGATGATCGCCCTGTCACTCGAGCTGCCCGAGGATTTCTTTGCGCCGTACTACGACTGGCCGGGCACCACGCTGCGGCTGCTGCGCTACCCGCCGCATCCGCACGCGGCGCTTGCGAACCAGCTCGGCGCCGGCGCGCACACCGACTGGGGCGGCGTCACGCTGCTCGCGCAGGACGGGCTCGGCGGCCTGGAAGTGCGCAACGTCGAAGGCGAGTGGATCCAGGCGCGGCCGATCCCGGGCACCCTGGTTGTCAATCTCGGCGACCTGATGCAGCGCTGGACCAATGGCGTGTACCGTTCGAACATGCACCGCGTGAAGAACAACAGTTCCACGCGGGACCGCTATTCGATCCCGTTCTTCTACAGTCCGCGTCCGGACGCGCGCATCGAGTGCATGCCGACGTGCACCGATGCCGCGCACCCGCCAAAATATCCGCCGTGCACGGCGGCCGAGCACACCTACGAGATGTTCCGCCGCAGCTACGGCTTCTCGCCTTCGGCATCCCAGAGGAGTGCAATCTGATGAGAACCGCCCTGATGGTAGTGTTGCTCGCGCTGGCCCAATCGGCGGCGGCGCAGACCAAGATCAAGTTCACGCTGGACTGGAAGTTCGAGGGCCAGACCTCGTTCATGTGGCTGGGGCTCGAGCGCGGCTATTTCCAGAAGGAGGGGCTAGACGTGCAGGTCGACGCCGGCAACGGCTCGACCGCCGCGATCCAGCGCATCCACACCGGCGCCTACGACGCGGGCCTGGGCGACACCTCGGCGCTCATCGAGTACTACGGCAACAATCCGGGGCAGACGCGCTTGCAGATGGTCTACCTGCAGTACGACGAGGCGCCGATCGCCTACTACGCGCTCAAGAAGAGCGGCGCGAAATCGATTGCCGACCTCGCCGGCAAGTCGATCGCCGCGGCGCCCTTCGAGGTCACGCGCAAGATGTTCCCCATCTTCGCCCACGCCGCGAAGATCGATCCCGCCTCGGTGAGATGGGTGTCGGTCGATCCGTCGCTCCGCACCAACGCCGTGATCCAGGGCGAGGCCTTCGCCTGCGGGGGCTTCATGAACATCCCGCTCGAATTCGAGGCGCGGGGCGTTAAGCGCGACGAGATCGTGCAGATGCGGGTCGCCGACGTCGGCGTGCGCGTCTACGGCAACGGTGTGCTGGTGTCGAGCAAGCTGATCGCCGAGAACCCGAAGGCGGTGGCGGCGCTGGTACGCGCCTTGAACCGCTCGTTCCGCGACGGACTTGCCGATCCCGACGTCTCGGTGCAGGCGCTCAAGCGCCGCGAGCCGCTCGCGGAGGAGAAGACCGAGCGCGAGCGCTTCACGCTGCTCATGCCGGCGATCCTCACCGCGCGCGTGAAGCAGAACGGCCTCGGCGCGGTCGACTTGCCCACGCTTGCGCGGCAGATCGACTACGTCGCCGAGTCGGTGCAGCTCAAGACCAAGCCCAAGGCGCAGGAGCTTTTCAACGCCAGCTTCCTGCCGCCGCAGGCTGAGCGGCTGCCGCTCAAGTAGCCGGCATGCTGGCAAGCGCGGCCGCGCAGGCGCTCGCCGGCCTCAAGGAGGCCGGCGTCGACTTCGTCGCCGGGTTGCCCGACGGCTGGCAGCGCAACCTGCACGAGCTGGTGGAGCGCGAACCGGGAATGCGCTTCGTTCCGGTATGCAACGAAGGCGTCGGCTTTTCGGTGTGCGCCGGCGCCTGGCTCGGCGGCAGGAAGACCGCCCTGGTGATGGAGAACTCGGGGCTGCGCGTCGCCTCCGAGTACATCGCGCGCCTGTCGCTCGGCTGCGGCATTCCGGTCCTGCTGCTGCTCTCCCATCGCGGCGATCTCGGCGACACCGAACACTGGTCGATCCCGCATCGCATCGTCTGCGAGCCGCTGCTCGATGCGCTGCGCATCCCCTACCAGGTGGTACGGGAGCCGGGGGAGCTGCGTGCCGCGATCAAGCGCGCGCAGCGTCTTTCCGAGGCCCAGCTGCATCCCGCTGCCGTGCTGGTCTCCGGGAATTGCATCTTGGATGATTGAGCGCTACGACTGGCTCGCACGCCTCGCGCAGCGCGTTCCGGACGAAGCGCTCGTCGTGTCGACCTACATCGGCGCGGTGGGGTTCGAGTGGGCGGCGCTCACCGAGGAGCACCCGCGCAGCGCCATGCTCGGCCAGATGGGCGACGTCATCGGCCTGGCGCTCGGCTTGGCGCTCGCGCTGCCCAAGCGCAAGGTCGTGTGCCTCGACGGCGATGGCTCGGTGCTGATGGAGCTCGGCCAGCTCGTCGCCTTGGGGCAGGAGGCGCCGGCCAATCTCGTGGTGTTCGTCGCCGACAACGGCGTCTACGAGTCCATCGGACGCGGGCCGGACGGGCCGCGCCCCACCGCCACGGCGGGCCGGGCAGACCTCGCGGCCATGGCGCGCGCTTGCGGCGTGCCGCACGCCGCGCAGGTGCGCAGCATGGCGGAGTTCGAGCGCGAGCTCGAGCGCGCCTTCGCCGGCCCGGGATGCCGCTTCATCGACGTGCGCACCGCGCCCGGCCGCGCCCGCGTGCCGCCGCGCCAAGTCGACGGCTTCGAGGACAAGTACCGCTTCGTGCGCTACGTGGAGAAACTGGAGGGCAAGCAGATCCTGCGCCTCGCGCGCCAGGACCGCCAGCTCATGGAGTAGACCCTCAGCCCTCGCGCTTCGCCGCGCTCTCGTGCCAGCGGCTAAGCGCGAGGTGGCTCACGAGCGTCAGGATCACGAAGATCAGGATGCCGGTGCCGGTGATCATGAAGAGCGCCGCGAACATGCGCGGAATGTTGAGCTGGTAGCCCGACTCGAGAATGCGATAGGCGAGGCCAGACTGGATGCCTCCCGAGCCGGCGACGAACTCGGCGACCACCGCGCCGATCAGCGCAAGGCCGCCGCTGATTCGCAGGCCGCCGAGGAAAAAGGGCAGTGCGCTCGGCAGCCGCAGGTACCAGAACACCTGCCGGCGCGAGGCGCCGTAAAGCTGCAGCAGGTTGAGCAGGTTGTGGTCGGTGCTGTTCAAGCCCAGCGTGGTGTTGGAGAGGATCGGGAAGAACGACACGATCCACGCGCAGATGAGGAGCGCCGTCGCCGTGTCCTTCACCCAGATGATGATGAGCGGCGCGATCGCCACGATGGGCGTGACCTGCAAGATGACGGCGTAGGGAAACAAAGAAAGCTCGATCCATTTCGACTGGGCGAATAGCAGCGCGATCGCCACGCCGAGCAGCGTCGCCGCGGCGAGCGCGCCGAGCGTGACGAGCAGCGTGACGACGAGCGAAGGGAAAAGCGTCGACCAGTCGCGCACCAGGGTCTGCGCGATCACCAGCGGGCCGGGCAGGATATAGACGGGCAGATGCGCGGTGCGCACGGCGATTTCCCAAGCGGCGAGCCCGATGATGAGCATGAGCAGCGGCGGCAGCACGCGGCTCATGCTTGCATTGCCTGCGCGAGCTTCGCCGAGACGATGCGACAGTGCTCGGCGTAGGCGTGGGAGGTGCGGAAGGAAGGATCGCGCGGCGCCGGCACGGCAATGGGCACTTCGGCGGCGACGCGCCCCGGCCGGGCGCTCATCACCAGGATGCGCGTCGAGAGGTAGACCGACTCGAACACGCTATGCGTCACGAAGACGACGGTCCAGCGCTGGCTGGCCCAGAGCGCCAGCAGATCGTCGTTGAGCTTGAAGCGCGTGATCTCGTCGAGCGCGGCGAAGGGCTCGTCCATCAGCAGGATCTTCGGCTCGGCGACGAGCGAGCGCGCGATCGACACGCGCATGCGCATGCCGCCCGAGAGCTCGCGCGGATAAGCGCCGCCGAAGCCGGCGAGCCCGACCTGTTCCATGGCGCGCTCGATGCGCGCCGCCGCCTCGCGCTTCGGCACGCCGCGCACGCGAAGCGGCAGATAGATGTTGCCGAAGACTGTAGCCCACGGCATCAGCGTCGGGTCCTGGAAAACGAAGCCAATGTCCCCGCGCCGGTTCGACCATTCGATCGTGCCGCTGCTGAGGTCGCCCAAGCCGGCAATGAGGCGCAGCACGGTGCTCTTGCCGCAGCCCGAGGGCCCGAGCAGGCTCAGCAGCTCGCCCTCGCGCACCGCGAGGTCGAGTCCCTTGAGCGCCACTACGCCGTTCGAATAGACCTTGTCGACGCCGCGCAGCGCAACCAGGGAGGGAGTCTCGACCGGAAAGGGGTCAGGGCGATTTTTCTGCAACACATCGCGGCATCAGCGCTTGAGCGTGCGCTTGAGGTCCATGCCGTGGCGCTGGTTGATGAACTGCAGCGTGTACGCCTGCTTCACGTCGAGGTCGGCCGGGTATACGCCCGCCCTGATCATCTGGTCGGCGAACTCGCGCCAGCGCGCATCGGTCATCGCGCCGATGCCGAGCTTGAGCGCGTCGCCCGAGTCGACGATGCCGTACTCGAGCATCTTCTGGTGGCTGTAGCCGAGCTGCTCGTCGTCCATCTCCGGGTTATCCTTCTTGATGAGCGCGTCCGCCGCCGCGTGATCGCCGTAGAGGTAGCCGTACCAGCCCTCGATCGAAGCATCGACGAAGCGCTGCACCAAGTCCGGATGCTGCTTCACGAGCTGCTGGCGCGTCTCGAGCGTGGTGGCGTAGGAGACGTAGCCGTTGTCGGCGAGCAGATGTACCACCGGCTTCACTCCCGTCTTCATCGCCTTCAGCGGCTCGCTCGTCACGAAGCCCTGCTGGATCGCCGACTTGTCGGCGAGCCACGGCGCCATGTTGAAGGTGTAGGGGCGGATCTGGTCGTCGGTGAAGCCATATTTCGCCCGCAGGAACAGCCAGTAGTTGTTGCGCGAGGCGGCGGCGATCATGATCGGCTTGCCCTTCAGCGCGACAAGCGTGTCGTTGCCCTGTCCCGGATGCGCCATCAGGATGCGCGGGTCCTTCTGGAAGATCGACGCGATCACGATGCCCGGGATGTTGTTCTTCACGAAGTTCAGCCCGTTGAAGCTGTCCGAGCCCATGTTGAAGTCGATCACGCCCGCGACGAGCATCTGCAGGTTGTTGACCTGCGGGCCGCCCATGCGGATCGTCACGTCGAGGCCGTACTTCTGGTAGATGCCGGCGGCCAGCGCCTGGTAATAGCCGCCGTGCTCGGCTTCCGCCTTCCAGTTGGTGCCCATCGTGAGTTTCACCGGCTGTTGCGCGTGCGCGCCAAGCGCGGTCGCCGCCAGCGCGGCGATGCCCAATACCCTGAATCTCATGGCGATGCTCCCTCCGTAAGGCGATTTAATCATAGCGAGCCGGCGACCACGCGGCCGTTCACCAGCACCGTGCGCGCGAGCGGGCCGCTTGCCACCAGGTCCGCGGCATCCGCGGCCTCGGCGATGAGCAGATCGGCGCGCGCGCCTTCGCGCAGGCCGTAGTCTTCGAAGCCGAGCAGCTCGGCGGGCGCGCTCGTGATCATCTCGAAGGCGCGCGGCAAGTCGTTCGAGCCGAGGTGCGCGGCGACGAGCGTCCAGCGCGCGATCTCGAGAAGATCGCCGCTGCCGATCGGGACGAAAGGATCCTGGATGTTGTCCGAGCCGGCGGCGACGGCAACGCCGGCCGCCTGCAGCTCGGCCACCCGCGTGAGGCCGCGCGGCGCGAGCTTTGCCGCGTGGCGGCCCTGCAGGAAGAGGTTCGCGGCCGGCAGCGTCACCACGCCGATGCCGGCTGCGGCGAAGCCCTCGACCACGCGCGCGGCCTCCCCCGGCTCCAAGGCGCCAAGCGCCGAGCAGTGGCTCGCGACCACCCTGCCTGCCAGGCCGTGCGCGCGGGTGCGCTCGATCAGCGCATGAAAGTGCGTGCGCGCGGCATCCAGATGCTCGTCGAGGTGCACGTCGATCGGCTTGCCATGGCGCTCGGCCACGTCGAACAGCATGTCGAGCAGTTCCGCGGGCCGCTCGGCGTCAGTCGGATTCGCGCTCACCACGTCGCCGCCCAGGCGCATCGCCTCCTCGAGCCATTCGCGCGCCGGGGCGCCGGCGCGCGTGGCGCCGCCGGTGAGAAACGGCGCGACCTGCAGACGCACGCGCTCGCGCCAGCGCTCGCGCAGCGCGATGAGCGCTTCGACGCCGCGCAGGCGCGCCTCGGGGTCGACGTTGGCGTGCGAGCGGATCGCCACCGTGCCGCGCTCGAGGCACGCGAGGAGCGTGCGCTCGGCTCGCGGCGCGATGTCCGCCGCGCTCATGGTGGCTGCGTAGCGCGCGAACTCTGCAATGGCCCCTTGGAGCGTGCCTTGGGGATTTTTCACCGCGCGCAGCGTGCGCGTTTTATCGAGGTGCTGGTGCGCGTCGACCAGGCCCGGCACGACCAACCGCCCTTTCAGATCAATTATCTCGACACCCGCAGCCGCAGCGATCGCCGGCCCGATGCGCTCGATGCGGCCGCTTTCGCCGATCAGCAGATCGCGCGGCTCGCCGTGGCCCGGGACGCGAGCGCCGCGAAGGAGCAGGGCGGGCATGCGCGCATGCTAATCGCTAAAATCGCGCATGGCACGCATCCCGTACGAAGACGAGATCATCATCTCGTGGGTGGAGCTGCATCGCGACGCCCGCTATCTCTCCGAAGTGCTGCACGCCAAGGCCGAATGGAAGGGCATCATCGCCGTCACGCGCGGCGGGCTGATCCCGGCGGCGCTGGTCGCGCGCGAGCTCGACATCCGCCTGGTCGACACGATCTGCGTCACGAGCTATGACGCCGGCGCCGCCGGCGGCGCGGCGCAGGTGCAAGGCGGCGTGCAGGTGCTGAAAGGCGTGACCGGCGACGGCGCCGGCTATCTGCTGATCGACGATCTCGTCGACACCGGCCGCACCGCCCAGCTGGTGCGCCAGCTCCTGCCGAAGGCGTACTTCGCCACCCTGTACGCCAAGCCCGCCGGCCGACCGATCGTCGATACCTGCATCAAGGAGTTCAAGCAGAACAAGTGGATTCACTTCCCCTGGGACATCGAGTACCGGTTCGCGACGCCAATCAAGGACGGCGGCCGGGTGACCGCGGGTCCGGGCTAGATGCAGCTCGTCATCGGCAACAAGAACTACTCGTCCTGGTCGATGCGCCCCTGGGTGCTGCTGCGCGAGGCCGGCATCGCGTTCGAGGAGGTGCAGCTCAAGTTCGACGACACCGGCCGCGCGAAAGGCGTCGAGCGCTACTCGCCCGCGGGCAAGGTGCCCGTGCTGATCCTCGACGGCGAGTCGGTGTGGGACTCGCTCGCGATCTGCGAGAGCGTCGCCGAGCGCTATCCGGAAAGGCAGCTCTGGCCCGCTGATGCTCGCGCACGCGGCGTGGCGCGCTCTATTTGCGCTGAGATGCATTCCGGCTTCCAGGCGCTGCGCGGCGCAATGCCGATGAATATCCGCAGCCGGCATCCGGGCAAGGGATTGACGCCGGAGTCGCAGCGGGACATCGAGCGCGTGGTGCAGATCTGGACGTCGTCCCGCGAACGCTACGGCGCTGGCGGGGCGCTGCTCTTCGGACGCTTCAGCATCGCCGACGCCTTCTATGCGCCGGTCGTTACGCGCTTCCAGACGTACGCGGTGCCGCTGCCGGCGGCGGCGCGGGCGTATTGCGACGCGGTGCTCGCGCTTCGCGGCGTGCGAGAGTGGATGGACGGCGCGCGGCGCGAGAGCGAGTTCGTCGCGGCCGATGAGCCCTACGCCAGCCGGTAAGTGAAGACCTACGCCGTCGGCGGCGCGGTGCGCGACGAGCTGCTCGGGCTGCCGGTAAAGGATCGCGACTACGTGGTCGTCGGCGCGACGCCGGAGGAAATGGAGCGCTTCGGGTTCAAGCCCGTGGGCAAGGATTTCCCGGTGTTCCTGCACCCGCAGACCCACGAGCAATACGCGCTCGCGCGCACCGAGCGGAAGAGCGGCCGCGGCTACAAAGGGTTCACCGTCCATGCATCGCCCGACGTGACGCTGGAGGACGATCTGCGCCGGCGCGACGTCACGATCAACGCGATGGCGAGGGCCGAAGACGGCACGCTGATCGACCCCTACGGCGGCAAGCGCGACCTCGAGCAAGGCATCCTGCGGCATGTAAGCGAAGCGTTTGCCGAAGACCCGGTGCGCATCCTGCGCGTGGCACGCTTCGCCGCGCGCTTCGGCTTCAAGGTCGCGCCGGAGACCATGGCGCTGATGCGCAGGATGGTCGAAAGCGGCGAGACGGACTATCTCGTCCCCGAGCGCGTGTGGCAGGAGTTTGCCAAGGGACTGATGGAGCGGGAGCCCGAGCGCATGTTCGAGGTGCTGGAAGCCTCCGGCCTGCAGAAAAGACTGCTGCCGGAGCTGCGCGAGCGCACCGGGCTTGCCGGCGCCGCGCTGGCGGTGCGCTTCGCGCGCCTTTGCTGGCTGCTCAAGGAAGCGGAGGTCGAAGCGCTCTGCGACCGGCTGAAGGTGCCGGGCGACGTGCGCGAGCTCGCGCTCCTCGCCTGCCGCAACCGAGTGGCGCTGCGTGCCTCGCGCCTCGCGACGCCGGAGGCGCTGCTCGAGTTGCTCAAGCGCACCGACGCATTCCGGCGCCCCGGGCGCTTCGCCGAGCTGCTGGAGGTCACGCGGCGCGACACGCCGATCGTCGATATCACGCGCCTCGAGCGGGCCTACACGGCGGCCGCGGCGGTCGACGCGGGCGCGATCGCCGCGGCGGCGCCCTCGCCCGCGGACATACCGCGGCTCATCGACGAGCGGCGCATCGAGGCGATCGCGCGGGCGTTATGAAGCTTTACCTGCTGGCGCTCTACCGCAACCTCACGGCGGGTGCGCGCCTTGCGCTCTTCATGCCGGTGCGCGCGCTCGACTTCCGCGCCTTGCCGCTCGATTACGTGCTGCTCGTCGCGTTCAATTTCGCGGTCTGGATTGCGGCGGCGGCGCTGCGTACCGGCATGGCGGGCGAGTTCGACAGTGCGGCGATCGCGATCTACCTCGCCGCCGTGCCGCTCGTTCTGCTCACCGGGCTGGTGATCGCGCATGTCTACGCCGCGCCCGAGCTCGTGCTGCTCATGGCCGTTGCGCTGACCGCGAGCGATGCGCTGTTCGAGCTGGTGACGCTCATCCTGCCCGCCGCGGCGGCCTGGACCGGCTATCCGAGCGTGGCGGCAATCGTGCTGCTGGCGTGGATCTGGATTGTTTCGGTGCGTGCCGTAATGGTGTGCGCCAGCAGCCAGTGGCCGCAGGTGCTGAAAGGCGCGGCGCTCGTGACGGCGATGATCGTCATCGGCTTTTTCGCCTTTCCGCGTACCGACGTGTGGCTCGAGGCCGACGAGGGCGACGAGCCGGCGCCGCTCGCCGAGGAGCGCATATTCCACCTGCAGGGCGAGCTCATCGAGCGCGCCCTCGCCGGCATCGGGCGCGGCCTCCCCGGCGTACGCGAGCTCTATTTCGTGGGCTTTGCGCCGGACGCGAGCCAGGACGTGTTCGTCAACGAGATGCGCTTCGTGCGGCGCCTGTTCGACGAGCGCTTCGGCACCGCGCGCCATTCCATCGCGCTCGTCAACAGCTACGACGCGCTGGAAGAATTCCCGATCGCGAGCGTGACCAACCTCGAGCGCGCGCTGAGGCGTGTCGCCGAGCAGATGAACGGCGACGAGGACGTGCTGTTCCTCTACCTCAGCGCGCACGGCTACGAGGACCATCGCCTGTCCGCCGTGCAGCCGCCGCTCCAGCTCGCGTCGCTCACGCCGACCGCGCTCGCGCGCCTGCTGCAGGACGCGGCCATCAAGTGGCGCGTGATCGTCGTATCGGCCTGCTACTCGGGCGGCTACATCGAGCCGCTGCGCGACGACAACAGCATCGTCATCACCGCCTCCGCCGCCGAGCGCACCTCGTTTGGCTGCGAGACGGGGCGCGACTTCACCTATTTCGGCGAGGCTTACTTCCGCGATGCGCTCGCGCGCACGCGCCCGTTCACGCAAGCGTTCGAGCTGGCCAAGGCCGCGGTGGCGAACCGCGAGGCGGAAGAGAAGCTGACGCCGTCATTGCCGCAGATGTGGGTTGGGCGCGCGCTCGCCGCGCGCCTACAGCAGCCGGCCGATCAGCCAGACAAGTAGCGACAGCACCACGGTCGTCGCGAACGGCACGTAGTACACCCGGCCGCGCACCGGAATTTCGAAATCCCCAGGCAGGCGGCCGAGTCGAAACCGCCGCAACAACGGCGTCGCCGCCGATAGAATCACCAGCGCCAAGAACAACGTGACGAGCCACTTCAACATGATCGAACTCTATACGTGGAGTACGCCCAACGGACGCAAAGTCTCCATCATGCTCGAGGAATGCGGCCTGCCTTACAACGTGCACAAGATCAACATCGGCACCAATGCCGAGCAGTTCGCGCCGGAATATCTGCGCGTCAACCCCAACGGGAAAATACCCTCGATCATCGATCCCGACGGTCCGGACGGCAAGCCCATGC
>DASQIG010000338.1:0-1620 GCA_035631735.1 Burkholderiales bacterium
CGGCCGCCTTCGCCGTATCGCCGGTCGCGGTGACCGTGTTGATCTCGACGAGCTCCTTGTATATGTCGCGGGCGAGACGCTGGTGCGGCGCGAGCGCCTGTGCGCCCGCAAATGCGGGCAGCGCGAAAAGCAGCCAGCCGAGCTTCATCGTGCACTCCCTAAAGTCCAAGATACGCCTGTCGTACGCGGTCATTGTGCAGGAGTTCGGCGCCGCTGCCGCTCATGACGATGCGGCCGTTCTCGAGCACGTAGGCGCGGCTCGAGATCTTGAGCGAGACGGCGACGTTCTGCTCCACCAGCAGGATCGTCATGCCGCGAGCGTTCAGCACGTGGATGGTGTGCAGCACCTCCTGCACCACGAGCGGCGCGAGGCCGAGCGAGGGCTCGTCGAACATGATGAGCTCCGGCGCGCCCATCAGGCAGCGGCCGATGGCGAGCATCTGCTGCTCGCCGCCCGACAGGGTGCCGGCGAGCTGCGCGCGGCGCTCCTGCAACCGTGGGAATAGCGCGAGCACCTCGTCGAGAGTGCGCTTCGCCTGCCTGCGCGCACGCGGGATCATCGCGCCCATCTCCAGGTTCTCGAGCACCGTGAGCGACGGAAACACCTGGCGGCCCTCGGCGACCTGGCCGATGCCGCGGTCGCAGATCAGGTGCGAGCCGAGCCCGGCGAGCGGCTGGCCGTTGAAGCTGATGGAGCCTGCGCGCGGCACCTCGATGCCGGCGATCGTGCGGATCAGCGACGACTTGCCGGCGCCGTTCGCGCCAACGATGGCGACGATCGCGCCCTTCGGCACTTCCAGCGACACGCGGTCGAGCGCCTGCGCGTCGCCGTAATACAGATCCAGATCGCGAACGCTTAGCATGGCAAGAAAATAGGGACAGTCCCTATTTTTCTCATACCTCCGTCTCTTCGCCGAGATAGCACTCGAGCACCGCGGGATCGCGGACAACTTGTTGCGGCGTGCCGCGTGCGATGACCTCGCCGTGGTGGAGCACGCAGATGCGGCGCGCGAGCGCCATGACGGCGCGCATCACGTGCTCGATGAGGAGGACGGTCGTGCCATCGGCGCGATTCAGCTCGCGGAACACGGCGACCATCTCGTCGCACTCGGTGGGCCGCAGGCCCGCCATCACCTCGTCGAGCAGGAGCAGCTTCGGCCGCGTGGCGAGCGCGCGTGCCACCTCCAGGCGCTTGCGATCCGGCAGCGTCAGCGAGGACGCCGGCAAGTCGCGCTTCGGGCCGAGGCCCAGCCGCTCGAGTATGCGAACAGAAAGCTCGCGTGCGGCCGCCGCTTGCCGCTCGCGCAGGAAGGCACCGACCATGACGTTGTCGAGCACCGAGAGTCCGGCGAAGGGCTTGACGATCTGGAACGTGCGGCCGATGCCCGCGGCGCACACCTGGTCGGCGCGCAGACCGTGGATCGGCGCGCCGCCGAAAAGAATCTCGCCGCGGTCGGGCGCATAAACCCCGGCGATCATGTTGAAGGTGGTGGTCTTGCCGGCGCCGTTCGGGCCGATGAGGCCGTAGATTTCGCCCGCCGGCACGTCGAAGGACGCGTCGTGCACGGCCCGCAAGCCGCGGAAGTGCTTCGTCACCGAGCGCACTTCGAGCAGGCTCAC
>DASQIG010000339.1:0-7214 GCA_035631735.1 Burkholderiales bacterium
AGGATGTTCGCCGGCTTGATGTCGCGGTGGACCACGCCGAGCGTGTTGGCGAATTCAAGCGCCTTGCAGCACTTGTAGGCGATCTCTACCGCCTTCTTCGGCGCGACGAGATCGGTTGGCTCGCAGTAGCGCGTGAGCGCCGGGCCATCGACCACCTCCATCACGAGATAGCGCAGCGGCTCGCCGCCGCTCACGGCTTCGAGGCCGGCGTCGAGAATACTCACGATGTGCGGGTGCCTGAGCTTCCCGGCGAGTGCGGCCTCGTTCTGGAATAGCCGCAGCTGCCGCCTCGCCTGCTCGGGATCGGCGGAGAGATTCTCGAGCACCTTGATCGCGACGTCGCGCTGGCGGAACGGATCCGTGGCGAGGTACACCGAGCCGCTCGCGCCTTTGCCGAGCAGCTGCCTCACCTCGTACTTGCCGACGCGCTGGAGCATTTGCGGCCCGCTTTTCAACCTGTTTGTACGTTACGAGCGAATCCATCGTACAGGTCGAGGATTCGCTCGCGCCAGCCGTAGAACGCCTCCGAAGTGTCAAATATCACCCGCGGGCTCATGATGCGCGCCCACTGCACTACCGAGAACAGGATGTAGTCGGCATAGGCGGGCGCCGCGCCGCAAAAGAATGGCTGGCGCTTGAGCGCCGCCTCGTGCGGCTCGAGCACGCGCTTCAGCCGTTCTTGCGCCTGCGGCGCGCGCTCGCGCGCTTCCTCGAGCGTGCATTTCAGGAAACCCTCGAACTGGCGCCGGAAATATTGCTCATCGGCCGGATCGACGCGCTGGTGCACGTCGGCGACGATCACCGGCATCATCGCCGGCACCACGGCGCGATCGACCCAGGTGTTGAACGCCTGCGTCACGCCGCGCCCGATCGCGCCGCCGAAGAGCGCCGGGCGCTCCGCGTACTTGTCCTCGAGGTATTCGGCGATGCGCCAGGAATCGCGCACCACGCTCTCGCCATCCTTGATGATCGGCACCGTCTTGCCGCCGGAGAAGGCGATCGCCGCCTTGTCGCTCATCGCCACGGGCGTGCTGTCGAACTCCAGGCCCTTGTGGCGCAGCGCCATGCGCGTGCGCCAGGAGAAAAGGCTGTAGCGGCGCTCGCCCTTGCCGCGCAGTTCCCAGAGCTGGATCACGCGGCTTTCTTCACTCCGATCTCGGTCACCTCGTGGCTCGCCGGCCGCGCCTTGATCCGCAAGTCCTTGAGCTCCGCGCGCTCGCGGGCCGCGTTCCTGAACGCCTGGTCGCGCCCCGATAGATATTGCGGCGGCCAGTACTGGCCCATGTGCTGGTACCAGGCGGACGCCTGCAGCGTGAAGTACGGGTTCGTGAGATGCGGGCGAGCGAGTGCCACGAGATCGGCCTTGCCGGCGGCGAGCAGCGTATTTACCTGGTCCGGCGTGGTGACGGCGCCCACCGTCATCGTCGCGATGCCGACCTCGTTTCGCACCCAGTCGGCGTACGGCGCCTGGTACATGCGCCCGTAAACCGGCTTCTGCTGCGGCACCGTCTGGCCGGTAGAGCAGTCGATCATGTCGCAGCCCGCTTCCTTCAGCATGCGCGTGAGCGCGATGAGATCGCTGCCGGTGAGGCCGCCCGGCACCCAGTCAGTCGCCGAGATCCGTGCGGACAGGGGCTTGCGCTGCGGCCAGATTTTTCTACATTCCCTGAAAACTTCGAGCGGGAAGCGCATCCGGTTCTCGATCGCCCCGCCGTAGGCGTCGGTGCGGCGATTGGTGAGCGGCGAGATGAAGCTTGCCAGCAGGTAGCCGTGCGCCATGTGGAGCTCGAGCATGTCGAAGCCCGCCTGCTCGGCGTACTGCGTCGAGCGCACGAAGTCGGCGACGACCTTGTCCATGTCGGCGCGCGACATCTCCTTCGGCACCTGCGACACGCCCTCGTAGTACGGGATCGGGGAGGCCGACAGCACCGGCCAGTTGCCGCGCTCGAGCGGATAGTCCATGCGTTCCCAGCCAAGCTGCGTCGAGCCCTTGCGCCCCGAGTGGCCAAGCTGCATGCACAGCTTGGCTTTGGAATTGGCGTGGCAGAACTCGACGATGCGTTTGAACGCGTCGCGCTGGGTCTCATTCCACAGCCCGGTGTCAGCAGGGGAAATGCGCGCCTCCGGCGACGGGCAGGTCATCTCCACGTACACCAGGCCGGCGCCGCCGGCGGCGCGGCTGCCGAGATGCACGAAGTGCCAGTCGCCCGGCACGCCCTCGACCGCGGAGTACTGGTCCATCGGCGAGACGACCACCCGGTTCTCGACCACCATGTCGCGCAGCTTGAACGGGGTGAACATCGGCACCGGCGGGTGGTCGAGGTCGATGTCGAAGCCCTGCTTCCTCGCCTTGTGCGCGAACCAGCGATGCACCCGGCGCACGAACGCTTCGTCCCGCAGCTCGAGGTTCTCCCATGTGATCTGCTTGGAGCGCGACATGACGCCGAAGGCGAACTGCTCGGGCTCCATGCCCCAGTAGCGCTTCATGTGCTCGAACCAGGCGAGCGACACGTTCGCCGCGTGCTGCGTCTTCTCCACCTCCTCGCGCCGCGCGGTGTTGTAGACCGTCAGCGCTTTTTTGACCTCCGGGTGGCTGCGGAATGCTTCATACAGCGCGATCGCGTCCTCCATGGCGAGCTTGGTGCCCGAGCCGATGGAGAAATGCGCGGTGGCCTTGGCGTCGCCGATGAGCACCGCGCTCATTTTTCCTTCTTGCTTCACCCAGGTGCGGTTGGTGATGTTCGGGAAGTTGCGCCAGAGCGAGCGGTTCGCGATCAGCGGATGGCCGTCGAGCTCCTCGGCGAAAACCTGCTCGAGCACGGGCAGCATCGCCTGCTCCGAGAGCTCGTCGAAGCCGAAGTTGAGCCACGTCTCGTGGTTCATCTCGATCACCCAGGTCGAACGGTTCGCCTCGTACTGGTAGCAGTGCGCGAGCACGATGCCCTGCGGCGTCTCGCGGAAGAAATACTTGAACGCATCGAGCGGCCGCGTCGAGCCGAGCCAGGTGAACTTGTTCGGGCGCAGATCCACGCTCGGCTGGAAGTGCTCCTTGTAGCGCTCGCGGATCCTGGAGTTGATGCCATCGGCGACGACGATCAGATCCGAGTCGGAAAACTCCTCGAGGCCCTCGACCTCGCGCTGGAAGCGCATCTGCACGCCGAGCTCGCGGCCGCGGTCCTGCAGGATGTTGAGGAGCGCGACGCGCGAGCAGCCGCAGAAGCCGTTGCCGCCCGAACGCAGCGTTTGGCCTTTGTAAACCACGTCCACATCGCCCCAGTAGGCGAAGCGCCGGCGAATGCGCTCGTAGGTCACCAGGTCGTAGGCTTTGAACGCGTCCAGAGTCTGGTCGGAGAAGACGACCCCGAAGCCGAAGGTATCGTCCGGCCGGTTGCGCTCGCACACGGTGATGTCCCAGCGCGGCCAGGCTTTCTTCGCCAGCAGCGCGAAGTACAGGCCGCCCGGCCCGCCGCCAATGACGGTCACTTTCATGACGCCTCCGGTATTACCGCGGTCGCCTCGATCTCGAGGCGCGCTTCGGGCTCGACCAGCCCGCCGACCTGCACCACCGCCATCGTCGGGAAATGCCGGCCCATCAGCTCGCGATAGGCCTTACCCACGTCCCTGAGCGCCGCGAGGTATTCCTGCTTGTCGAGCACGTACCAGGTCAGGCGCACGAGGTGGTGCGGCTCGCCGCCCGCCTCGGCGAGCACCTCGAGGATGTTGGCGATGGCCTGGCGGAACTGGCCGGCGAAGTCGCGCGAGCGCCATTCGCCTTGCGGCGTCCAGCCGACCTGGCCGGCGATGAAGACCAGCTTGCCCTTCGCCGCGATGCCGTTCGCAAAGCCCTTCGGTCGCGCCCAGCCGGGCGGCTGCAGGATCTGCATCATTTCGCGTTCCTCAACTTGAAGCGCTGCAGCTTCCCGGTCTCGGTGCGCGGCAGCGTATCGACGAACTCGATCGCGCGCGGATATTTGTACGGCGCGATCACTTTCTTCACGTGGTCCTGGAGCGTGCTCACCATGGCGGCGTCGCGGCCCTGGCCGTCCTTCACCACCACGAACGCCTTAACGATCGTGCCGCGCTGTTCGTCGGGCCAGCCGATCACGCCGCATTCCGCCACCGCCGGATGCGCGAGCAGCGCGGTTTCGACTTCCGGCCCGGCGATGTTGTAGCCCGCCGAGATGATCATGTCGTCGGTGCGCGCCTGGTAGAAGAAGTAGCCGTCCTCGTCCATCAGGTAGGCGTCGCCGGTCACGTTCCAGCCGTGCTGCACGTAGTTCTGCTGCCGCTCATCGGCGAGGTAGCGGCAGCCGGTCGGTCCCTTGACGGCCAGCCGGCCGACAACGCCGGGCTTGCACGGCTTGCCGTCGTCGTCGAGCACCGCGGCGCGATAGCCGGGGATGGCGTGGCCGGTGGCGCCGCGGCGCACGCGCTCCGGCGTGTGCGAGATGAAGATGTGCATCATCTCGGTCGAGCCGATGCCGTCGATGATCTCGATGCCGGTCGCTTCCTTGAATGCCTGGCGCGTCGGGTCCGGCAGCGCTTCGCCGGCCGAGACGCAGTTCCTGAGCGAGCGCAGGTCGAACTCCTTCGCCATCGCCGCCATCTGGCGGTACATGATGGGCGTGGTGAAGCAGGTGTTCGCCTTGAAGCGCTCGATGGTCTCGAGCAGCGTCTCCGGCGTGTGCTTCTCGATCAGCGCGGTGGACGCGCCGTAGCGCATCGAGAAGCACAGCATCCCGCCCAGGCCGAAGGTGAACGCGATCGGCGGCGTGCCGCAGACGATGTCGTCCTTCTGCATTCGCATGATCGAGCGCGGGAAGCAGTCGCACATGGCGATCACGTCGCGATGGAAATGCACCGTGCCCTTGGGCTTGCCCGTGGTACCCGAGGTGAACGCGATCACCGCCGGGTCGTCCGCCGCCGTGGGCACATTGCCGAAGGTCAGCGGCTGGCGCAGCGCGAGGTTGTCGAGGGAATTGGCCGAGTCGTCGTGCCAGTAGCGGACCTCCCGGAGCGACGGGCAGTTCGGCAGCGCGTCGTCAAGCTCGGCCTGCAGGCGCTTGTCGCAGAGCGCGTGCGTGATCTCGGCCTTGGTGATGATGTCGGTGAGCTCTTTTGCGCGCAGCAGCGGCATGGTGGCGACGCAGACGCCGCCCGCCTTCATCACCGCCAGCCAGGCGGCCGCCATCATCGGGTTGTTCGGTCCGCGCAACAGCACCCGGTTGCCGGGCTTGAGCCCCATCTCGCGCACCAGCGCGTTGGCGAGCCGGTTCGTCTGGGTGAAGAGCTGTGTATAGGTGCACTCGCCGTCGGGCGAGCGCAGCGCAACACGATGGCCGTAGCCGCGGGTTACCGGTTTGTCGAGGAGCTCGGTGGCGCAGTTCATGCGCGCCGGGTACTTCAGCTCCGGCAGCTCGAACAGGAACTCCGGCCACTCGCTGCGCGGCGGCAGGTTGTCGCGCACAAACGTGTCGACATGGGCGGTGTAGCTCATTTGCAGACTCCGAATTCCGTACTAAGCACGTAATATCCCCGGCTCGCATTAATTACGTACTTAGTACGAAATTGAAGGCAGTTCGGTCTCATTGCTTTAGAAGATCCTTTGCGATGATCAGTTTCTGCACTTCGGTAGCGCCCTCGTAAATGCGCAGTGCGCGCACCTCGCGGTAGAGCCGCTCCACCGGGTGGCCCGACTTCACGCCCAGACCCCCCAGGATCTGGACTGCATGGTCCACGATTTGTTGCGCGGCCTCGGTGGCGTACATCTTCGCCATCGCCGCTTCGCGGGTGACGCGCGCCTGGCGCACGTCGCGTGTCCAGGCCGAGCGATAAGCGAGCAGCGCGCCCGCGTCGACGGCGGTGGCCATGTCGGCGAGCTTGGCCTGCGTGAGCTGGAAGTCGCCGAGCGCCTGTCCGAACATGCGCCGGCCCCTGGCGTGCGCGAGCGCTTCGTCGAGCGCGCGGCGCGCGAAGCCGAGCGCCGCGGCGGCCACCCTGGTGCGGAAGATGTCGAGGTTGCGCATGGCGAGCTTGAAGCCCTGTCCCGGCTCGCCGAGGAGCTCGGCGCGCGCGCCGCGGTACTTCACCACCGCCATCGGATGCGGCGCCACGATGTCGATGCGCTCCGTGGCATCGACGTCCCCGGCGTCGACCACGAACGCGGTGATGCCTTCGTCGGCCTTGGCGAAGGTGACGTAGAAATCGGCGATGCCGCCGTTCGAGATCCAGGTCTTGGTGCCGTCCAGCAGCCAGCCGCTGCCCGCGCGCCGCGCGCGCGTGCTCATCGCCTGCACGTCCGATCCGGCGTCGGGCTCGGAGAGCGCAAAGGCGGCGATGGCGTCGCCGCGTGCCGCTGCCGGCAAATACTTTTTCTTCAGCGAGTCGCTCCCGGCGAGGCCGATGGCACCGCTGCCGAGGCCCTGCATCACGAACGCGAAGTCGGCGAGCCCGGCGTGGTACGCGAACACTTCGCGCAGGAGCGCGATGGATCGCACGTCCGGCGTCTCGGTGACCGCGTGGTTCAGATAACCGGCGCAGCCCAGGTCCTGCACCAGGCGCTTGCAGATCGCATTGGTATTCTCGCCATGCGCGTGCCCGAGGTTGTCGCGCGCCCAGGCGTCGGCCTGCGCCGCGAGCTTGGCGTGGCGCTCGTCGAAGAACGGCCAGGCGTAGTGTGCGAAGCGGTCCATCAATCGCCTTGAAACTTGGGTTTTTGCTTGGCCACGAAAGCCTCGTACGCGCGGCGGAAATCCTGGTTGCGCATCAGGATCGCCTGGGCCTGCGCTTCCATCTCGATCGCCTCGTCGAGGCCCGCGTTCCATTCCTGGTGCAGCATCTTCTTCGTCATCGCATGGGCGGCGGTCGGTCCTTCGGCGAGCGCGTGCGCGGCCTGCATGGCGGGCGTCAGCACGGGATCGGCGATGGCGTTGAAGAAGCCCCAGGCGTGGCCCTCCTCGGCGCTCATCGAGCGCCCCGTATAGAGGAGCTCCGCGGCGCGCCCCTGGCCGATGAGCCGCGGCAGCACGGCGCAGGCGCCCATGTCGCAGCCGGCGAGGCCGACGCGCACGAACAGGAACGCGGTCTTTGCGCTCGGCGCGGCATAGCGCAGGTCGCAGGCCATGGCGAGGATGGCGCCCGCGCCCGCGCACACACCCTCCACCGCGGCGACCAGCGGCTGCGGGCAATGGCGCATCGCCTTCACGAGATCGCCC